>JBKOZZ010000035.1:0-14642 GCA_046726155.1 Acidobacteriota bacterium | reverse complement strand
TCAAGGAGTACCAAGCGCAACGTACCATTACCATCTGGGTATGGCCTTGAAGGCTAAAGGTGACAAGGCAGGCTCGCGGCGCGAGCTGGAAACTTCACTGCGCCTGGCTGACAAATCACCTTTCGCTGATATTGACGAGGCGCGCAAGGCATTGGCTAGTTTGTAGCAGAATTGAAATAGGAGTGCGTTATGAGTATTGAATTTCGACAGCGAAGTCCCAGCGAATATTTAAAGATAATTCGGCGACGCAAGTGGCTCATTATCCTGCCTATCGTTGCCGTGACTTCGGCCGTTGCCTGGGTCGTTTACCGGTTGCCGGATGTTTATGAGTCGGTCACACTAATTGTTGTAAAACCTTCGACCCTGCCAACAGCGGTGGTGCCGACAATCACGGAAGACAGCCTAACTCGTCAGCTGACCAGTATTGCTCAGGTTGTCACCAGCCGCAGTTCGCTGGAGCCGCTCGTCAATAAGTATGAGCTTTACGAGCCGGAGCGGCTTCGTGGCGAGCCGATGGAATTGATTATCGACATGATGCGCAAAGACATTAAGGTCGAGGTCAATACCAGCCGCAATGATATTACTAACGGCTTTAACATCACCTACCGCGGCCGTGATCCAAAGGTTACTCAGGCCGTCACAGCGGAGTTGGCCAGTAAATACATTAACGAACAGACGAAGAATACGGTGAACTCTACCAACTCGGCCAAGCAGTTCATTGATCAGCAAGTCAGACAGACAAAGGACGAGCTTGATGCCTTAGATAAGCAGCGACTCGACTTCATGGAGAAGAATGTTGGCAACCTACCGACGGAAGCCACCTCGCTCGTCGGTCAGTTAACAGGTTTGCGCGAACAACAGAAGGCTCTGATTGCTGAAGTTGGACGTTTGCAGGATCGGAGTTCATCGCTGGTCACGCAGTTGACACTGATGAAAAGACAGTTTCAACAGAGCATAGATGATTACGCCGAAAGCACTACTGACCCGAAGACGACGCTTGCCTGGGCCGAATTGGTAAAAAGAAAGGCGGACCTCCAGTCGGAGTTGCAACATTTGATGACCGAGCTAAAGCCAAAACACCCTGACGTTCTCGCCAAACAAGCTCAGCTTGACTCGGTTAGCAAAGAGATGGACCAGATGGTTGCCGAATGGAAGGAACGAATCGCAGAAAAGCAACAAAAACTACAAAACCGGCCGGATTTGAGCGTCGCAGCCACCGAGGCCCAACTCAAGTCAATAGATGGTGAAATAAAGCGCGAGCAAAAGATGCTCGACGACAATGAAAAGCAGATAGGCGCAATCCTGCAGCGTATCAATAGCGTTCCCGGTGCGGAAGTCGCACTCGGCGCGCTCGAACGCGACTATCAAACAAAGAAGTTTGCTTACGATCAATTGTTGCTACAACAGCAGAAGATCACGTTGGGTGCTGATGCGGCTTCGCAGCAACAGGGGGAGGGAATCGAAGTGGTCGACCCGGCCAACTTGCCTTCCAAACCCGTAGCGCCGAAGCGCTTGATGCTTTCAGGGCTCGGTCTTGCATTCGGTCTGGGCCTCGGACTGTTGCTGACCGGAATCTTCGAGATTCCTCGTCTGATGACAATTCAAAGCACCGAAGATGTGCGCCACTACACGGGTTTGCCGGTGCTCATCTCGGTTCCGGAGTTGCTGACTCCCGAGGAAGCTCGGGCCATTCCGCGGCGGAGAAGACTATTGCTCGCAGCTGCTGTTGCCGTCACTATTATGGCGATTCCCATGCTGGCGTTGGCGCTGAAGGCTACCCATGTTTTCGAGTTGCTGTCGGCGGGCCGCTCCTTATAAGAAGTTGACCGAGAATGTTTGAGAAGTGATTTTCGCGCCGAACCTGGAGGTTCAATAAAGTGTACGCAGAATTTTACGGGCTAAAAGAATTGCCTTTCGCGCTGACACCCGATCCGCGTTTCCTCTACTTCACTCCGTCGCACACGGAGGTGATGGCAAATCTTCATTACGGTATCGAAAGTGGTAAGGGCCTCGTGGTAGTAACGGGCGAAGTAGGCACGGGCAAAACAACGATATTGCGTTGGATGATGCAGCGCCTGGACCGCACGGTTTTGGTTGCTTACATCTTCAATCCGCGGTTGTCAGTGCCGGAATTTTACCAGCATGTAGCTGCGCTGCTTGACGTTCAGAAATGGGACACAAAATCGGAGTTGCTAATGGAATTGGGCCGAAGTCTTGAGTCGCGTCATGCACGGGGACTGCGTACGGTTCTGATTATTGACGAGGCTCAGGGGTTATCACCTCATGTATTGGAAGAAATTCGGTTGCTTTCAAATTTCGAGTCGGACACCGCGAAGCAATTGCAAATCGTTCTAACCGGACAACCGGAATTGCGTGAGGTCTTGAACGATCCCGATTTGCGACAACTGAAGCAAAGAATTGCACTGCGTTGCGTTATCAAGCCCTTGCCTAACGTAGAAGAAACTGACCGATACATCACATCTCGGCTGTTGGTTGCAGGCGCCGAGCGGACCACGATTTTTTCTCCTGACGCCGTCGATTACATTTTCCGATGTTCCGATGGAATTCCGCGCAGCATAAACAATCTTTGCGATAACGCGCTTTTGGCTGGATACGCCGCCGGCGAGCCGGTAATCGGCCCTTCGATTATCGAGGATGTTGCCGACACCTTCGACATGCTGCCTAGTTCGAATCGGGGAATGCAACGCGGCGAAGAACGAGAAGCTCCAGCCAGAGTTTTCTCGTCCTCCGACAGTTCTGAACTGTGGCGCAAGCGGACCTCGGAGAAAGAGAGCGATACGGAGATAACCACGCCGGTATCTGTGGAGCAAGGTTAATTGTGAACTCGGACATCGCCCTCAATTTGAATATAAGGCTTAAGAGGTAAATTAATGGGAAGAGTTTTCGAAGCAATAAAACGAGCAAGCGCGGCCGATGAGGACGGCGCAAGAAAAAAACAGCATCCAGATTTAGGACGCCGCGACGAAAGTACCGGGACGACTGGTTTGCCTCCCGCAAGGCAAGTTGAAGAGCAGGCTGCCAATCGCTCGTCATCACTTTCAGTCCCTCATGAGACGGCGCAAAATTCAGCGTCCTCTGCGCACACTGCGGATGTAACCGGCGGGATGGCACTCCCCGGCGGAATGCGTTCGCGTGATGTTGGGGCAACTTTGGGCGCTGCCGAGGCGGCGCGCGTCGGAGGATTTGCCAGTTATGACATTTCCTCCGCGCGCGTCGAGCCTCACCTTGTCGCTGTTAGTCAGCCCCGCTCCCCCTACTGTGAACAGTTTCGTTCGCTGCGCACCAAACTGCTGCAAGCGGGCGAACGCAAAGAGATGCGTGCCTTTGTGATTACTAGTGCCGGAGTGAACGAAGGTAAAACGCTGACCGCCCTGAACCTGGCGTGGCTCCTGGCCCAAACGGAGGGCATGCGAGCGCTGGTTATCGATAGCGACCTGCGCCAACCGTGCGCCACTGAGTATCTTGGGATCGACGCATCTATAGGGCTTTCCGATGTTCTCGGCGGAACCGTTCGATTAGAAGAGGCTATCGTTCGCTTAGACCCTGCGGGCTTATATCTGTTACCGGGTGGGCAAGCCCGAGATGACGTTGCCGAGTTGCTTTCCGGACCTTCTTACGCGCGCCTGCTGACGGAGGTGAGGAGAATGTTCGATTACATCATCATCGATGCTCCGCCGTTGGGAATCTTCACGGATGCCAACGTTCTGATGAACCGCGCAGACGGTGCCTTGATTGTCGTTCGTTCTGGCAAGACACGCTACGCCCTCATCGATAGGCTGCTGGAACAGATTCCACGGGAAAAATTGCTGGGTGTGGTGCTGAATCGAGTCGACGAGCAGTTTGATGAGTCGGCTTACTATTACCAGCGCCGCTACTACAACCGCGATCGCGGTTTGACAGAAGCAAAAGTGAAACAACTGCCCGGTGAACGCCAGGAGGAGGTCGCCACAGTCAATTGAGAGCGTCGCGACTAAATGGACGGACGGTCTTGCTGCTTCTAGCCGAGGCAGCGTTGATGTTCGGTGTGATCATCGGCGCTGTCTATCTGCGTGTGGGCGTAAAAGGCGCGCCGTATGAGCTGATCGAAAAGGATGGTTACTATAAAGCGGGTTTTGCCGCCGTCTTCTGTTTAGCGGCGTTCTATCTTTTCGACCTTTACGATTTCGTGGTGATGCATGACCGTCATGAGCTGGTATTGCGGCTTGTGCAAGCGCTCGGTCTGGCTTGGATAGCTCTAGCCATTTCGTTTTACGCCTATCCGGGGCTAATGCTCGGCCGCAGCGTGTCGCTGATCGCTCTTCCGATGGCGTTGGCCCTGATGGTCGGTTGGCGGATCTCTATTCACTGGTTTCTGGGACATCCAGACTTCGGTGAACGGATTCTCATCGTCGGCTCGGGGATTCTCGCGGTCGAAGTCGCGCGGCAAGTGCTTAACCGGCCTGACGCAGGCTACCGCATCGTCGGGTTTGTCGGCACTGATTCAGAACTACTCGGCAAGAGTTTGATAAACCCCATGGTCATCGGTCTGACCGAAGACCTCGACAGAATCGTGAAGAGTGAGGGCATCGACCGCATCGTCGTCGCCATGGGCGAAAGGCGCGGCCAACTTCCGACCGATAGATTGCTCAAGCTGAGTCTCGGGGGCGACGTGTCGATCGAGGAGGGGGCCACTTTCTACGAGAGAGTTACGGGGCGCGTCTCGCTCGATATGATCCGGCCGTCATGGCTGATCTTTACCGGGCGAGGTCGGCAGGCGAAGCTGGCCGCGGTAACCCGCAACGCCGTGCACAGATTAGTAGCGTTAATAGGCGCGTTGCTTTCGTTGCCGATCGTTTTGCTGACGGCGATCCTAATCAAGATCGATTCGCGGGGGCCGGTTTTTTACAAGCAGGAACGCATCGGCAAAAACGGACGCCCTTTCGTGCTGGCCAAGTTTCGCTCGATGAGAATCGACGCAGAGAAGGAAGGGCCGGTATGGGCGAGCAAGGGAGATGAACGAACGACGCGCGTGGGTCGAATTATTCGCAAGATTCGTATTGATGAGATACCGCAATTCTGGAATATCCTGCGCGGCGAAATGAGTTTTGTCGGCCCGCGTCCGGAGCGTCCGCATTTCGTGGCCCAGCTAGCGCAGGAGATTCCATACTACGAGCAGCGCCATTTGATAGCGCCGGGCTTAACCGGGTGGGCGCAAATCAAATATCCGTATGGAGCGTCGATCGAAGATGCCCGGCAAAAGCTGCAATACGATCTTTTTTACATCAAGAACCATAGCTTGTTTCTCGATGCCATCATCTTGTTTGAGACGATCAAGATAATTCTTTTTGGACGAGGCGCTCAATGACGACGCCATGGTTTTGGAGGTTTGAAATGAAAATGACGAGGAAATTGGTCTTGGCAATTGTGAGTTTGTTGATGACCCTGCCGATGGGCGTGATGGCTCAAACACAAACGGAAGGTCAAAAAACTAGACAACGAACAACCAGTGCGCCCACCGACGCTAAAGACAAGACGAAGAAAGCTGGCTCGGAGAGCGCCAACCCACAATCAGGAGACAGGCTGGAACCTGATGAAGCAGGAACTAAACCTGCTGACGTCCCTCAGGAAACGGAGGCGAACAGGCATGAGCAGCTTTCTGAGGAAGCAGCCGTCGTTCCTTACTATAACAATTTTTTCAACACCTACCGCCTCGGACCTGAAGACGTAATTTCGGTTGTCGTTTTCAACCAGGATCGATATTCACGCGCGGGGATTGTCATACCTCCGAGCGGTCGCATCTCACTTTCCCTTATACCCGGTGGACTTTTTGTCAACGGCAAGACGGTTGATGAGGTTGCGGAACTCATTAAGAAGAAATACGACGAGTACATTATCGACCCGCAAGTGACCGTATCGCTTGATAAGGCATCGTCATATCGTTACAGCGTGATTGGTGATGTGGGCCAACCAGGCATCCGCCTGATGAATCACCGTCTGACAGTGACGGAAGCATTGGCAGAAGCGGGCGGCGTTCTGCAAACGGGTGATAAGAGCCGGGTTGTTGTGTTGCGTCGTCAGGCCAACGGCATGCTGTCACCGATTGCTGTCAACGTTTCGGCCATCTACAAAGGAAGAGCCGCTGATAATACTTATCTGGTTCCCGGGGATCAGATTGTAGTTCCGGGAAACAAGCTGAAGACCCTGCAAAAAATCATGGGCTTTGCATCTGTCCTCAGCTTTGCGCGTATCTTCACCGGTGGGCTTCCTTTCTAAGCAGGAACGCTCATTATCGCGACGGAAGATTCTTTACACGAGAGGCCGATAAGAGGGTCGTGGAGATCCACCTTTCAACTCCTGCAACGTTGCGCGGGGCCGCGCGTGCAGTCCTTGCCGCGGCCTGCTGCAATCTGCTGCTTGCGCTCTTTTGCATGCCAGTTTCCGCCCAGACCGGCGCTTGGACGCGTCAACATGTGGGGTCACTGGCATGGCTGCACGCCGTTTTCTTCCTGGATGAAAACCGTGGATGGGCGGTAGGCAGCAGAGGCACGTTACTGGCAACAAGCGACGGCGGCAAGAGTTGGCAGGCAAAAGCACAGCCTGCGCCGGACGTGTTGCGCGACATCTTTTTCATTGACGATCAGAATGGATGGCTTGTTTGCGAGGTTAACGTTTACGAGCTGAAGGGCAAAGAGGATCCGCGCACATATCTGATGCAAACAACGGACGGGGGCGAAACTTGGAAACGAATAAATATTCGGGGTGCTGACGTTGACGCGCGCCTGGTGCGCGCGGTTTTTAGCAAGGGAGGACGTGGTTGGGCCTTCGGTGAAGAGGGAGCAATCTTCACAACTCGTGACTCCGGCGAAAGCTGGACTCGCCTGCAATCGCCTACTCGGTATCTGCTTTTGGGCGGCACTTTTATTGACGAAGACCGTGGGTGGTTGGTTGGCGCCGGTGCCACAATTATTCAGACATCAGATGGCGGAGAAACGTGGCATCGTTCCCGTCTAACCGATGCAATTCAAAAGGCGGTTCGTTTCGCAGCTACCTCATTTGTCGATAACCGTCTGGGTTGGGCTGTTGGAAGCGCCGGCAGCATCTATCACACCATAAATGGCGGCCGCACTTGGCAACAACAGAACTCTGGCGTTGTTACCGATCTTTTTGATGTGAAGTTTCTGGACGCGGTTGAAGGCTGGGCAGTCGGCGCCGAGGGTACGATCATTTATACGAATGATGGCGGCCTGCATTGGACTGTAGAGCAAAGCGGCACAGAACACCCACTGGAAAGAATATTTTTCGCAGATCGTAAGCACGGTTGGACCGTAGGCTTTGGGGGTACAGTACTCAGTTACGTGCGTGCAGACGCTCCGCGATTGAGCAAATAATTGTCTAGGCATTGCATGGAGAGGAAAGATTTGAAAAGGATCACGACTAAGTCAGTTTTATTGTCATTTGCTCTGGCGCTAAATATTGGTATCGCTGGAGCGTCTGCTCAAAAAAGAGCCACAAAAAAACGTCAGCAATCAGGTAGTTCCTCGTCCGCCGCAAACAAATCGCGGCCACGACGCATCGTGGTGGCGAACCGATCTGGCGAATCCACACCATCGCCTGCGGACGAATCAACTCCTGCCAAGGCAGCGGGGCATGTTAACGAAAGTTCCGGCAAGCCAGCCGTTGGCTCATCCACAGCTGAAGAGTCGATCGAAAAAGCCGAGACAAATAGCATCAAAGATTCCGGTAACAGTGAAAAGCCCGGCGAGGCGGAGACGCCCTCCGTGCTCCCTGATGAGACCAAAGGCGCTGATACGCCTAACGTTTCCATGTCGCTGCGTGGTCAAATCGAAGCGGCGCCCGGTGGGCCGGAGCGCATTCGTTTGCAGTTAAGACTGGCAGAGCAATTAAGCGCGACAGGTCAAAAAGCGGAAGCTACTACGGAATTGCACGCCATCACAAAAAGCGACGTATTTGACCCGCAGGGATTTTACAATGCCGGTAACGCGCTTGCTCGCCTGGGAGATTCTGACGAAGCAATCAATGCTTACCGGAAAGCAATCGACCAGCGAAAAGGAAGGTATTCACGGGCACTCAACAACCTTGGTGTTGTTTTGCTTCGAGCGGGACGCTGGGATGAGGCGTATGATGCATTCTTGTCGGCCCTGAAGTTGGAGAGCTTTCACTACGCGGAAGCAAGTTACAACCTGGGCCGTGTTTACTCCGCTCGTGGTGAAAGAGATTTGGCAATTCGGGAATGGCGTCGAGCCTTAAGCGTAGACCCCGACCACACCGCTGCCGCTCGCGCCCTCGCTGGTGGCGAAGCAAGAATTGTCATTAGAACCGAGTCATCTACCAAAGCGCCGAGCCCGACTAAAACGGTCAAAGGCGAACATCCTGTTGGGAGTACCGCGACGGCAGGGAACACTGAAAGCATTCGTACGGCACGCAGTTCTAAAGCGCCCAAGGTTCTCGCGCTCGATGCGGTTAGTTATGACTTTCTCCAACGCGCTCGGAATTTAAGGGAGCGTGGCAAATTACAGGAAGCAGCGGAAAATTACGAACGAGTAATCTCACGCTCCCGTGGTTACTTTGCACCTGCGAATCTGGAGCTTAGCTACGTTCTAATGACGCTGAAGAGACCCGACGAAGCGCTCGCCAATCTGCTACAGGTGATGAATCGCGACGGGGCTCGGTATCCAATTAGTTACTATCATCTTGGTCGTCTATATGAGTTCAAAGGTGATCTGAGATCGGCTGAAGAATCGTTTGCCGAAGCTGCCATGGCCTACAAGACAGAAAATAATTCGTTTCTTTTAGATCTCAGCCGCGTCCGAGAACGACAGGGAAACTTCAAAGGAGCGCTCGCGGCAATGGAGGAGTATGTAGCAGCGATGGAACAGCACGGTTTAAAACCTTCCTGGGCAGATGATGGTTTGTCTGTTCTCCGTCAGAAATCTATCGGCGCGCAGGTGCAACCAAAGTAACATCAACCCGCCTCGTATCCTATCTAGATACTGAAGATTTGCGGTATACGTTGGATCTCCAAGCCCGTCTCTACACAAATCTGCCGCTTGTTTTGCCGCGCGGTCCTTGGCTGGAAATGGACGGAACTCTGAATAACCCTGGGCTACTGGATGTGATCGCAACCCTTACCTCCAGAGGTGAGAGCGGACGGCTTCAGATCACCGCTGCGGGATCACGGGGCGCCTTTTTCTTCAAGAAGGGTAGGTTGGTAGATGCTCGCATGGGCCCTTTTTCCGGCTTTCCAGCTGTCAATCTTGCGGTTTCAATAGGAGAGGCTACTCTGAAATTCGACTCATCAATCCAGCCGCCGGCCTCAAGTTTTATCGATATCAACGAACGAGTCCTGCTTAGAGAGCGCTTCGGTATTGAGACGATCGACCTCGAGCCGGTAGAAGATCAAACCACTGAGATTGATGGTGCTAAGCTCAGCATTCACACAGGCGAAACACAGCGAATAGCAGATCAATTTCATAACCAGACGGAAGAAGAAAGTCGCACAAAAGTTGAGAAAGAGAAGAGCTTCGAAAGGGCGCACTATGTTGCTCAAGAGGAAAAGCCTGGCCAGACGCCCGCTCCGGCAATAACGCCAGAGTCTTCCGCAATGGAGATTCGCACGCATGCCGGAACCAAACGTTGCCCCAAATGCAGCCGTGTGTATAGTGACTATAGGATCTATTGCCGCTATGATTCTACTCAGTTAGTTAGTGAGAGCGATCCTTCATTCGATGCCGCTGCAAAACGAGAAGCTGCAACGCGACCTGCGTTATTCTGGACCTTGATCACCATTACACTCTTCGTAAGCGGTGTCCTCGGCTACTTGCTAAACAGCTACATCTCGAGGGAGAGTGCCCCTACGCCAATTAGAGCAGAATCAGAGCAGCCTTCGAATGTGGACCAAGATCAACCCGTAGTTGAAGGACTTCTCCATGGCAAAGAAACCACTCTAATTAAACCGGACTACCCGGCAAGGGCTAAAAGCGAAGGCGTAGCGGGCAAGGTCACAGTTGCAGTTCTTGTGAACAAACAGGGCCTCGTTGTATCGGCGCGCGCTTTGAACGGTCACCCGCTGCTGAAAGTTGCTGCTGTAGTGGCTGCAAGAAAAGCGAAATTCTCGCCGGAGAAGTTAGCTGACCAGCGGTCCAAAATCTCAGGAACGATTACATATAGCTTCAAGTTATGAATCCTCGCGCGCCTTTACGTCCTTTACGAAGCTCGTACTCCAATCGCCTTATCATTCTGGAGGGCCCGTAGGATGCGCAAAGGATCAATGACTGTGTGCGTCACCAATCAAGCTGGGGAGGTTCTCTTGGATCTCAGCCGCATGCGTTAACGGAAGGGAGATTTCAAAGGAGCTCTCGCAGCAATGGAGGAGTATGTAGCAGTCCTGGAACAGCAGGGCCTAAAGCCTTCCTCGGGTGATAAAAGTTTGTCTGTTCTCCGTCAGAAAGTCAGGGGCACCCAAAGTAATCCGACTCCTTTTCCAATACTTATAGATAGTGAAGGTTTTGAACACTTTGGATGTAAGTGAAGATTATGATCGTCCAAAATCTAGAATACCTGTCTGGGTTTTGGACGCTCGACTCTGCCGCGGGTACCCTCCACCAAAAAAGGTCATTAAATTCCGGAGCGTCCCTTCGACCCGCATTCTTTCAGGACGCGGGCCTCAAGTTGCCTTAGCTTAGCTTGGCTTGGGTGGCAATCAGACCGTGCCTGGTGTCCAGAGCGTGGAATCCTAGCCTCGTTTAAACCCTAGCAAATACGCTGGCCAACAATAGCACAGGGCGCATTAAGGGCTGCAGCTAAGATTTTGCGTTACAGCACAAATTCGTCTCTGAAGTTGCCCATAATTTTGCGGTGCACGGATGCCGCCCGTGATTATGGACCAGTACTAAATTTACATGTCTTTTGAGTGTATATATGAAATGAGTGACCACTGTAATGAGTGACCTTGTATAGACGTGTAGTATTCAGGATCGAGCCCTACCTTAAATATGAGAAATCCAGGTCTCCGCGCAGTCTTTGCGATCGTTACCGCCCTCTTGATGGCGAGCACACCCGTGCAGGCTGGGCCCGTGGTTATCAATGAGGTCATACAGGCCCTGGGAAATCTACAGAACCCCCCGAAGCTCAGGCTAAGCAGCGTTTCGAAATACGACGGCAGGATCAACTGGGAGACCGGCGAAGATCAATCATCCGAATCCCTGGAACAGTTGGGCGCGAAATCAATTGAGATTCCCGCGACAACCAGCACCTCTGCGGATGGCCCAAGTTCATTATTCGCGGGCTTAGCAATAATTCCTGATTGGCAACAACCTACTACAGAGCAAGTCAGCTCGGGCTCTGTTCAGGGCACAGTGTGCGATTGTGGTGAAATCATCATTGCTGGCGGGAATTTTCCAAAATGGCCACTGTTGTTCTTGGCAGCCATTCCACTGTTCTTTATTCCCGGCGACCATACGGAAACACCACTCGATCCTACTCCTACCTCTACGCCTCCTTTGACTACACCGGTGACTACACCGGTTCCCGAACCCGCATCGCTGCTTTTATTGGGCACAGGTTTGGCAGCCTTTAGCGTCCGTTTGCGCCGGCGTAAGGTAAAAAATCTAGTGACGAAGAATCAGACCAAGTAAAGCGGTCCAACTTATGCGATCCGAGATGGGTACGAATAAATATAGCCTTTACGGAAGATATGTCTTCGGCTTTATGCTGGCAATGACCTTTTGTGTCGCACTCCCGTCGGCAACGGCCCACGCCAAAAAGAGTAAAAAGCCGAACTACGGAACCATCAAAATCCAGTCAAACCCGGCTGGTCTTGACCTACAAATTGATGGCAAGCCGTCCGGCAAAACTACTGCCGATTTTACTGCGATTGAGCGTTTAGACCCCGGCCTGCACACTGTTCTCATTACCTTGCCAGACGGCCAGCAGTGGCGGCGCGAGATTGATCTACCCGCTGGGCGTATCAAATGTGTATCCATCAACTACCGACCAAACGCTCCTGTTGCCGCCTCTCTTTGCCCTTTTCCAGTTAAGCTTTCTGCTCCATCTCAGGTTAGCGAAGGAGGGGTAATCACTTACACAGCGAATGTTGATTACAACGGCACGGCTGGGCTGCTTTACACGTGGACGGTGAATCCTGCGAATGCCCGCATCATTAGCGGCGCCGGTACGCCCACAATCACAGTTGATTCAACTGGGTTGGCCGGTCAGCGCATCACGGCCATGTTGGTAGTTGACGATGGATCAGGCGCCCCTTTATGCAGGCAAGCGGTGCAAGCCTCAACCTTCACCCCGCGCACACCAAAGCGCGATATTGTTGGAAGCGAGTTTGATACTTGTTGTAACTGCACTTACGATGATCAGAAGGCGCGACTCGACAATTTAGCCGTGGAGCTGCAAAACGATCCGTCGACCACAACATATTTGATGGCTTATGCTGGACGCACCAGTCGCGCTGGAGAGAGTGCTCGACTACTCGCACGAGCTCGAAACTACCTTGTGACGTATCGAGGAGTGGATGCTTCACGGATCACCCTTATAAACGGAGGCTTCCGCGAGGACGACTGTGTCGAAGTTTGGGTCGTACCCAGGGGAGCAGTACCACCGCAACCGAGACCCACCGTGCAGGCGGGTGATGTGAGACCGGCTCCGGAAGGTGCTCTCAGACGTCGCAAACACTAAAGTTTGGCGTTGCGTATTGGAAACAAGGGCGTTGTTTCCTTCGACCAACGGTACCTGACAAAGTAATTGTATCCGCGATCCCGCATACGTGAATGTTCGGGTACAAACTTGGAGATCTTATCCGGAGTGCCTAGAAGTCTTTAGGAAAGATTTTTCGTTAAGCGATCGAGCTAGGTTCATGCGCAAAGGAGTAGAAATGTTTAGCCGTCGGCGAGTTCTCACCGGATTGTTGTTCCCGCTTATCCTGCTGGGCGTGAATCTATCCGCTTCGAAAGCATTTGCTCAAAGAATAATAACCGGGCCTATTGTCTATACTGCGCCAACACTAGACCTAATAGCGGATCGGTCGGTAGTTACATCGTGCCTGGGCGACGCCACATCAACATTGGTTCGACTGAATGCAAAAGCAGCTTCTTCCGATGGAAATCCGATTGTATACCGTTGGTCCAGTCCGGTCGGACGGATTGTGCACGATGGGCCGGCAGCGACGTGGGATTTATCCGGCCTTAAACCGGGTTATTACGAAGCCTTTGTGGAGATTGACACTGGAAATGAAGACAGCAGTTGTGAGGCATTCGCTTCTATCAGAGTTTTGGTGGAGTGTCCGCCGCCGCCGCCTGCTTGTCCCACCGTCTCAATTATTTGTCCCGACAGCCGTCAGCCAGGTCAGCCACTGACTTTCAGTTCAACGCTTAGCGGAGGTTTGGGCAACGTCACACCTGCGTACACATGGACCATTTCCAACGGCAGAATCATTGAGGGCCAGGGAACCAGCTCAATAACAGTCGATACAGCTGGTTTAGGGGGCCAGACCCTAACGGCCACCCTTTCGATGGGCGGATACAGCCTGGACTGTTCGGCAAACTGTTCCGTGCAATTTCCAGCACCAGTCACCTGCCGGAGTTTCGATGAGTTTCCCGCCGTCACACGAAACGACGAGAAGGCGCGCTTGGATAACTTCGCGATCGAACTGCAAAACGATCCTTCTGCAAACGGATATGTAATTGTGAATCCCGGAGAACACGGGCGAGCCGGTGAAGTGCAAACTTATTCTACCCGGATTGTTGATTATTTGGTCAACTATCGCCATTTAGATGGTCGCCGAATCATCACTGTGGTTGGTCCAGCGCGGCCCGACTTGATGATTCACCTATGGATCTGCCCACAGGGATCAGCTCCAGAGGTAACTGGGCGATAGGTGTGACTGCCCTTGAGAATGATTCGTTTCAGTTAGCGCCGAGACACAACTCGCAGCTTCTTCAAGCGTGACTCAGGACGAAAAGGGTATCCCAATTCGCAGTACGCTGTGAGTCTCCCTCAAAGCATCATCGGCGGCCGTAAGTTATTGATATGTTTGGGGCGAGAGGATTCGAACCTCCGACCTCTCGGCCCAAACTAAGGGTTCGGCGAAAACGTAAGCTTTTGCCTTTTCAAAAGTTGCAGCCACCACAGGTTTCTCAGGGTTTTTACATTCCGTCCCATTCGTTACAGTTCAGTATACGTCGTGTGCTGCGCATTCTGGCCACAAATTGGCTAAAATTTTCTCCGTTTTGCCAATCTCGCGGTCAAAAAACAATAGAGCGTACAACTACGAGATTTCGCGAATGAAACGTTCCCTCTCGCTGAGACCGTCTACTACTCTCTTGATGGCGTCCTCATCACGAGCAGAATATCTCGACTGCGCCGCAGTGAAAGTTGTGACCAGTCCAATGGCCGTTGCTATCAACAGAAGTCTTTATAGCTGAAATCCTTTAAATTGATAACGGGCTAAAGTGGACGCCTAACCGGAAGGTCGCGTGTTGGATTCGCGCCGAGCATACCAATTTGTAGTCCCTAAGCCGCTTTATATCCGCAGCCAGGCGTCACCGCCGCGTTCACAACGCATTTTACGATGGTTATTCACTTTGAAAATCCTACGGCTTCGGTGTTGCGGCCGG
>JBKOZZ010000034.1:0-15971 GCA_046726155.1 Acidobacteriota bacterium | reverse complement strand
ACCAGGCTGAGCCACGCCCCGACAAGTAAGCCGATAATAGGGAAGCTATTATCTAGTGTCAAACTTACCTGAAAATCGGGACTGGTGCAGTTTGAATTTTTGAGCAACTTATTGCTGGGAGCGCGGGCGTCCCGCCCGCACCCGCTCCGCAGCCGCTCAATCCTTGGTAAATCGTTTTACCGAGTCCATTTTCGCGCTTCGCGCTCATTGCGGGCGAGACCCCGCGCTCCCAGTAATCAGTTGAATGTCTATACCAAAATTCAAACTGCATACTTACCTCAAAATCGATTAGTAAGAATCCCAACTACCCCGCAGCTTTTGTAGCTCAAGTTAACGTATATTCTTTCGGCTTTGTTTGCCATTGGCTCGTCTAAATTGTTGACCCGGGATCACGCCGTGATGCTATATTGAAGTCAAGCCTGGGTTATTGGCCGGGTGGCCCCTCCACCGACCCAATTGGGACAGCCTCATCGTTTGCCCGACAAGCGTTTTGTATCTTGGCAGAAGCCTGTAACGGAGAGCCCATCTATGAGAATCAGTCTCCCGGTCCGCTGGCCTAAGCGTGTTTTTAGCCTTGTTACTATTGTTCTTCTCGCCGCAGTAGTAGGTGCTGTTAGTGCCGCCCGGGCTGCAAACCCAAATAAGTCACCTGTCTTAATAAGTGATTCCGCATCGACGCGAGCCATCGCTTTGGAATCCGTTACCCTAAAGGCCGAGCCTTTCCCGCTCACGTCAACCGTAAAGTTCAGCAACGATACCCGAACCCGTATCTGCATCTTCGCGCAGAACCTGGAATTGCTTGCTGGCGAAGGAGCCAATGCATTTAGCGCCGATGTGCAGGATGCTGGTGGAAAACTGTATGGACTGAAGGTTGAATTTCAGGGACCGGTACCCGGATTCTCGGGACTGAGCATGCTGATAGTTCGGCTTGCCGATGATTTAGGAGATGCGGGGGACGTCTTACTGAGGCTGAGCCTCCACGGCGTATCGAGCAACCGGGTGCGGATTGCTATTGGGCACGTCGGAGGTGGTCCAGTTGACGATCCCGGATCAGTTCCGACACCCGTTGTTGGCGACCCCACTATTCCAGTGCCTTTGGCTACTCCGAACCCTTATACGGATCCGTTGTTTGCGTCGAGCACTGATGGCATTAGATTTCTCGAGCAAGCTACCTGGGGACCGTCGGATGCCGACCTGGCGCATGTAAGAAGCATCGGCTATGCAGCATGGTTGAGCGAGCAGTTCAATACTGCACCGCAGTTTAGCGCCACACAATCTGATTATCCTGCGATTCCGCTTTATCCGATCAATCAGCCGAGTCCATGCGATGCGACCTGTTTGCGAGATAACTATACTCTCTACCCGCTCCAGAAGCAGTTTTTCACGAATGTTCTGACGCAACCGGATCAGCTACGACAGCGCGTCGCATTTGCTCTCCACGAACTTCTCGTCGTTGGCGGTCGTGAACTGAACAACAACGAGCCAAGCTGGTTCGCACCTTATTTGCACACCATCGACCGCAATACGTTTGGCAATTTCCGCACGCTGCTCTTCGATATCACTCTCAATCCAGGTATGGGCGAATATCTGAACATGAGAGGAAACTCAGTTAACGGCGGCCAACCTAACGAGAACTATGCGCGGGAAATCATGCAACTGTTCTCGATTGGCGTTGATAAGTTGAACCAGGATGGGACGCCGGTACTGGATTCCGCCGGCAACCGCATTCCCAGCTACGATCAGGCAACAATCACGAATCTGGCGCGAGTATTCACCGGATGGGATTTAGGACCGAACAAAACAACTAACATAAACGGCGTCGACACTGCGGTCACCAACTACCTCGACCCCATGGTTCTGGCCAACAACACGAACCGATACGATATAAATCAGAAGACGCTGTTCGGCGTAAATTTTCCCGCATGTGTGAACTGTACAACCGCACAAAAACAGGCATACAAAGGAGGGGAGTTAAATACGGCGATCGATCTACTCTTCAACCATCCAAACACAGGCCCGTATCTTTGCACGCAACTGATTCATAAGCTCGTCACTGCTAATCCCAGCCCCGCTTACATCGCCCGCTGCTCCGCAGCGTTTGCCAACAATGGATCCAACGTGCGCGGCGATATGAAGGCGGTGATCACTGCAATCCTGCTGGATATTGAAGCACGAGGCGACTTCAAGAACGCGCCGGATTATGGTCACCTGCGTGAGCCGGTGTTGCTCATGACCAATCTGCTGCGCACCTTTAATGCTACCAGCGACGGTGTGCTGGCGAGTTCTCCGTTCAGCTATACGAACGACCTGGGAATGGATCTCTTCAATCCACCAACTGTCTTCAGTTACTACCCGGCAGACTTCGGCCTTCCTGGCACCAATCTATTTGGTCCGGAGTTTGGCGTGCTGGACACTTCGACTACTTATAAGCGGTCGAATTTTGTGAACACTCTGTTCCTGGCCAACACCGGTAACGGCATCGCGCCTAGCGCACCAAACAGGCCCACAGGCACGCAAACAAACTATTCCTCGTACCAGGCGTTGGCCGGTGATCCGCAGCAACTAGTGGACGCGCTGGAGGCGCGCCTGACGCATGGACTAGTGTCCGCCGCGACGAAAACCAACATCGTCCAGGCCATAAGCAACATATCAAGCGCCGATGCCCCGGGACGTACGCGTACAGCAATCTATCTAATCGCGACCTCATCGCAATATCAGGTGGAGAGGTAAAGACAAGATGAACGAATCAAGAAGAAAGTTTCTGCGAACATCAGCCTGTGGTTTGACAGGGGCCGCGATGATTGCCGGCTTGGATCAACTCAATCTGGTTAACGCAATGGTGCAGGAACAGGCAGACGTTGCGACTGACTATAAAGCTTTGGTTTGCATCTTCCTTTTTGGCGGCAGCGACTGCAACAACATGGTCATTCCGTTCGATGACTACAATGCTACCGGTGGATACGGCGACGTGCGCACCGCATCCGGACTGGCGATTCCACAGAGTGCGCTGACGAATACTAAGATTACTCCACCTAACACCAGCGGGGTTGCCTACGCTCTACATCCAAATCTTTCGCCCGAGGCGAACAATGCCGGGGTAGGAAAAGGGCTCCTGGATGTTTGGAACGCAGGAAAGCTCGCCGTTTTGTGTAATGTCGGTCCATTGGTCCGGCCTGTAACCCGGGCGCAGTACATCGCGGGAATCGGGCACCCATATCAGCTCTTCTCTCACTCCGACCAGGTCACTCAGCAGCAAACCTCTATCTCTAACACCACCGGGCAAACCGGATGGGGAGGACGCGTGGCGGATTTAACGGGGACACTGAATGGCTCAGTGGTCATACCGATGAGCATATCAGTTGCGGGCACCACTCTCTTTGCAACCGGCGTGACGAGCCGACAGCTGGCAATTGGGACCGGATCTCTCGCGGGTTTGTTAAACCTGAGTTGGAGTGGCCCGTCGTCGGCCAACCCATTTACGGCGGGAAGCACCTACCGCCAACTACTCGGGATGGATCTCGGTTCATTCCTGGTTAAGGGCGTAAGCGACACGACAAATCAGGCCTTAACGGCGGATGCAGTTTTGAATCAGCCTGATCCAGTAATCCCGACACCGCCCAACACAACAGCTTTTCCTGCCACATCACTTGGCAACCAGTTGAGGCAAGTGGCCAAGCTCATCAAAATCAAAGACACGCTCGGCATGAAACGGCAAATCTTCTTCTGCTCGCTTGGCGGCTTTGATACTCATACCAACGAGACGGGCAGTGCTCCGACGAATCCAGCGGGCGGCGGAGTCAACTCCGGTACACAGGGTGGCTTGATGACGCAGCTGAGTCAGGCGATGCGTGCCTTCCACGAGGAGATGGTGGCACAGGGTCGAAGCAATGATGTTACTCAGTTTACGCTCTCTGATTTTGGGAGGACGCTTGCGCCTTCCGGGACGGGCGCGCAGGTGGTCGGCTCGGACCATGCCTGGGGTGGTCACTCTTTCATCATGGGTGGCGCGGTGCTTGGCGGTCGGTTCTATGGTCAACCAAGACCTGACGGGACCGGGCTTCCTTATGGATATCCGACGCTTGCGCTTGGCGGGCCAGACGATACGGACACTCGAGGGCGTTGGATACCAACTACGTCGGTGGAGCAGTATGCAGCAACGCTTGCAACCTGGTATGGGCTGGCGCCCGGTGATGTGCCGACGGTGTTTCCTAATCTCAGCAAGTTTGCGCCGCAGAATCTTGGTTTCCTTGGATGATGGCCCAACGATTAGGTCGTTGTTAAATCCAGGAAATCTTTGAGGGTCGGGAATGGTTGAAGAGAGTTGTTGTTCAATCACGCCCGACCCTTTAATGTTGCGTGCTGGAAAAATTTGACTGAGTAAGATGCTGAATATGGGTGCCTTTGAGCGCAGAAGCCTGGACTTGCGGGCAAAGCTGCAACTGCAGGCACCAACGACATAGGCTATGACGCAACAGCGTAATCGGAATCTTCGGCAAAAACTCAAACCAGCCTTGTTTCTGTTGTTGGCTATCAGCCTGGTTTTTGTTTTGCACTACTGGCGCGACGCCGAAACAGAGCGAGACTCAAACTCGTTTGGCAGGGGGCCAGGGCAGAATCACACTTCTGGTTCGCCGCTCCGCGATTCGAGATCTGCTAATCAGACCTCCCGACCGCAGTTATCCGAAACTGGCAAGCCTGGTCTGGTACAGTTAACATCTCAGCTTCCACTGAGTTTTGAGCCCAATCACGGGCAGACCGACCGACAGGTAAAGTTTCTCTCTCGTGGCCACGGTTATAACCTTTTTCTAACAGCGACCCAAGCAGTGTTCTTGCTGCGACAATCTGAACATCAGGAGGACGGCGAGCGAGACGCACTCAAAACGAAAACAGGAGAGTCTTTGTCCGAGTTGCGTCTGACGCTGAAGAGTGCAAACAAGCGTGCGCATGTAAAGGGCAGTGATCGGCTTCCGGGTGTGCAGAATTACCTCATAGGCAATAACTCCAAACGCTGGGTCACGGACGTGCCTGGTTATCGTAGAGTTAGTTACGAAGAAATTTATCCGGGAATCAATCTCACTTATTACGGGAATCAACAACAGCTGGAGTATGACTTTGAAGTTGCGCCGGGCGCTGACGCAAGTGTTATTCGATTGGCGTGTGATGGCGCCGACGCGCTTGATATCGATAGCCACGGCGACCTGATCCTCAAACTGAAGGACGGCGAAATCCGGCAGCATAAACCAAACGTCTATCAATATGCTGACGGGCAGCGCGTAAATATTGATGCTAAGTTTCTGCTCAAAGGACGCGAAGTCGGTTTTGAAATCGCACCTTATGATCACAGCAGATCTCTAGTGATTGATCCCACTCTCGTTTACTCCACGTATCTTGGGGGAACCGGAGATGACTCCGGCAGCAGCATTGACATCGACAATAACGGCAACATATATGTGACGGGAACGACAACCTCGATTGCGTTTCCCACTGCCAATGCCTTCCAAGCCGCGAAAGCAGGATTGGCAGATGCTTTCGTAACGAAGCTTGATCCTGCCGGCGCGAACATCGTCTATTCAACCTACATTGGCGGCAGCGGACAAGACCGCTCAGACGCGATATTTGTTGATAAGACAAGCGGCGCTGTCTATCTTGCCGGCAGGATAGATCCCACGTCGGATGACTTTCCTACTACTCCAGGCGCCTTCGCTACAACTTATCGCGGTGGCGACTTCGACGCTTTTGTTTTGAAGTTGAATCCCGCCGGAAACACTCTTGCCTATTCCACGTTCCTCGGCGGAGGCGATAACGATTCCGCGATCGGCGTAGCTGCCGACGCAAGTGGAGTTACTTATGTGACCGGCGGCACTCGCTCCTCCGGTTTCCCGACCACGGCGAGCGCCTATCAATTTTCGGTCGCAGGTGATACGGATGCTTACCTGCTCAAGTTAAATGCCGCCGGAAGCGCGATGCTTTATTCGACACTTCTGGGCGGAAGCGCGACAGACCGCGGCAGCAGTGTCAGAATTGACAACGCCGGGAACGCCTACATAGTTGGTTATACAAGTTCACAGGACTTCCCGACCGAGACGGCTTTCCAGAACTCACTAGCGGGAAGTTTCGACGCTTTCGTTGCGAAAATTGATACGAATGCTTCAGGCACAGCTTCGCTGGCATTCTGTAGTTATCTGGGCGGTAGTAGTGATGACAAGGGATATGGACTGGCGCTTGACCCGGACAACAACCTTTATGTGGCAGGTCAAACAACTTCGACAGACTTTCCCCTTTTGAATCCAGCGCAAGCGGCAAAGGGCGGAAGCTTCGATGCCTTCATTGCCAGCATTAGTTCGTCTGGAACGAAGCTCTACGCGACCTATCTTGGCGGCAGTGGTGACGACCGCGCGACTGGTGTTGCCGTCAACTCGTCCGGCAACGCTTATGTCACTGGTTACACGGCCTCAACAAACTTTCCAACCGCTATTCCCTTCCAACTCGCGAACGCCGGCGGCACGGACGCCTTTGTCGCCAAGTTGAATTCATCCGGCAACGGCCTTCTTTACTCGACTTATCTTGGAGGCAGTGCGAACGAGGATTTCACAAGCACTACAACCTTCAGTGGGAACATTGCTGTAGACTCAGCCGGAAACGCTTACGTAACCGGCTATACGGCTTCAAGTAACTACCCGACGGCTATGCCATTTCAGGGCGCAAACGCTGGGGGCGCGACCGACGTATTCATTGCCAGAATTTCCGACACCACACCAGCTGCGGATTTCACGATAGGGGCGAGTCCAAGTTCGCAGACAGTAAATCCTGGTAACGGGGCAAACTATACCGTCACCATCACGCCCGCCGGAGGCTTTACCGGGAACGTTCTGTTGAGCGTTTCTGGACAATCGGCCGACACTAGCAGCTCGTTTAATCCCAGTTCGATAACTATCACGGATTCAAGTGCGAAGTCGTCCACGTTGACCTTAACGACTACCTTGTCCACCCCTCCTGGCACATATCCGCTGAGCATCACGGCAACCAGCGGAAACCTACAACACAGCATATCCGGGTCGCTGATTGTTGCCGGCGCTAGCAGCGCAAATCTTGCTGTAACCAAGACAGCGTCACCGAATCCGGCTATTGTTTCCACCAATCTCACCTATAGGGTTGTGGTCACGAACAAGGGCCCGTCTCCGGCTACGAACACGACGCTGAGCGACACACTGCCCGCGGGTGTCACCTTCGTTTCGGTGAGTCCGACGCAAGGGACCTGTGCAGGCACGACAATCGTTACGTGCAATTTTGGTAGTCTGGCGATCGGAAGTTCCGCCATCGCCAGTATTCTGGTGACGCCGCAATCAACAGGACAACTGAGCAACACTGCATCAGCCAACGCAACTGAATCCGATCCTGATACGAGCGACAACTCAATCACTCTTATCACGCAGGTCACAACGCAGTCGTCTGGCCCGTCAATGCTGGATCCGAATTTGTCGGTTCACACTGTCATTAGCGGGCTCAGTCAACCTACAAGTATGGCGCTCTTTGGTAACGGGTTCTTCGTGCTTGAGAAGAACACCGGCAAAGTCCAGCTTGTCTCGAACGGCGCAGTGCAACTTACAGCGCTTGATCTTGCGGTTAACAGCGCCTCAGAACGCGGTTTGCTCGGTATCGCGTTGCATCCCGACTTTGCTTTCAATCATTTCGTCTATCTGTTCTGGACGCAAAGCAACACCGGAATTGATTCCACTAATCTTGCTGATGTTGACTTGCTCGGCAATCGCGTCGATCGTTACATCTGGAACGGCGCTACCCTAACCTTTGACCGTAATCTGATCAGACTACGCGCGTTTCAGGCTGACGCTAACCAACCACTTCGCGGTAATCACAATGGCGGTATTCTACGGTTTGGTCCAGACGGTAAGCTTTACATCCTGATGGGCGACAATGGCCGCCGCGGTTTTCTGCAAAATAACCAGCTTGGCCCTGTTCCCGACGATCAGTTCGGAGGGCCGGAGCCGGACGATTCACACCTGACAGGATTTGTGTTGCGTCTCAATGACGATGGTTCCACGCCGTCAGACAATCCTTTCTTCAACGTAACCACAAGCCTTACGGGTCCAGCTGCCGCAAACATCAAGAAACTTTATGCGTACGGTGTGCGAAATGGTTTTGGCATGGCCTTCGATCCGCTGTCCGGGAATCTTTGGAACCAGGAAAACGGCGACGATGCATTCGACGAAATGAATCGAATAACCGCAGGCTCTAACAATGGTTGGGTAGAGATTATGGGACCACTCAGCCGCGTCGCCGAGTACAAATCAATCGAATCAAATTACGGCGCGGGCAATCTGCAACAGTTGCGTTGGGCGCCTTCGTTAATAGCGGACACGCCGGGAGCGGCGCTGGCAAGCCTCTACATGTTGCCAGGCGCGCACTACAACGATCCGGAATTCAGCTGGAAGTATGCCTTAGCGCCGTCACCGTTGGGCTTTGTGCAGGGCAGGGGACTCGGACCGCAATTTGAAGGGGACATGCTTGTCGGCGCGGGACGCACGTTTCTATCCGGGGGTTATTTGTTCCGCTTCAGGTTAACGCCAGATCGTTTGCATTTCTCATTCAGTGATTCCCGGCTCCTCGATCTGGTCGCGGATAACACGGATAAGTTTGACATAACCGAAAGCGAAACACTGCTGATTGGAAAAGATTTTGGTATCGGAGCCGACATCCAGACCGGACCCAACGGGAACGTCTTCGTCGTTTCAAACACCAATGGCGCGGTCTATGAAATCACCGGCAACCAACCGACGCTTTTCGTGGCGAACCTGAATGGCGCCCAGGAGGTGCCAACCAACAACTCACTTGCGACAGGAACCGCCACCCTGCTTCTTAGTCCGGATGAGTTGACTGCGCGCGTTTCACTTAACTTCAACGGTCTGGCGAGTCCTGAAACCGTTGCCCACATTCATGGCCCGGCAGCGTCCGGTATAACGGCTCCGGTGCTCTTCCCCTTGCCGCAGGGTGAATTCAGCGACTTCGAAATACCGCTCAGTGCCGGCGATGTGCAAAACCTAAAGAACGGATTGCTCTACGCGGACGTTCATAGCAATATGTTTGTGCCGGGCGAGATACGCGGGCAATTTCAGACCTCACCTGCGGCGAGCAGTTTTCAGTTTAGCTCCGCAACTTTGCGCGTGACTGAAGGCGGCGGAGATGCGGTGCTTAAAGTTACGCGACTGGGAAATACATCGGCGCCAGCTACGGTGAGCTACGGAACCAGCGACAGCGCCGCCGCTAATTGCGACGTGGCTAACACCAGCAATGCCTCTTCACACTGCGACTACGAAACCACAGTGGGTACGTTAGATTTCGCTGCTAACGAAACGTCTAAGACGATTTCAATTCCCCTCATCAATGATTCATATGCAGAAGGTAACGAGAGTTTCACCGTAGTTCTAACAAACGCCACCGGTAGCGGGTCCACGCTCGGCTCACCTGCGAAGACGACGGTGACAATCACAGACGACGATGCTGTTAATGGTCCAAACGCCATCGACCAGGCGAGCTTCTTCGTACGCCAGCACTACCTCGATTTTCTGAATCGCGAGCCTGACGCGCCTGGGTTCGGCTTCTGGACCAACGAGATCGGTTTGTGTGGAACAAATCCCGAATGCATCGAAGTGAAACGTATCAATGTTTCGGCAGCATTCTTCCTCTCCATCGAGTTTCAGGAGACGGGGTATTTAGTTTACCGGATGTACAAGTCAGCTTATGGCAACATGCCCGGCACGCCAGTGCCCTTGAAACTGCAGGAGTTTCTCCCGGACACCCAGCAGATCGGGAAAGATGTGGTTATTGGTCAACCTGGCGCGGAGCAGCAACTGGAAAATAACAAGGTCGCGTTCGCGCTGGATTTCGTTTCCCGTTCGCGCTTCACAACTGCTTATCCAACGACGATGACACCAACTGAGTTCGTGGATGCGCTATACCTGAATAGCGGCGTGACTCCGTCAGCAGCCGAGCGGACTTCGATAATTGGCGAGTTTGGCTCTGCGATGAATACGGCAGACACGGCTGCGCGGGGACGCGCGCTCAGGAGGGTCGCGGAAAACTCGACCTTCAAGCAGCAGGAATCCAACCGAGCGTTTGTGTTGATGGAATACTTCGGATACCTGCGTCGCAATCCAAACGACGCGCCGGAGGCCGGATTGAATTTTGATGGCTACAACTTTTGGTTAGGGAAGCTGAATGAATTTAACGGCAATTTCGTGAACGCCGAAATGGTTAAGGCCTTTATCGTCTCCAGCGAATACCGCCAGCGCTTCGGGCCTTGACGTCCTCTTGGGCTGGCCCTTTTGCTTAGCCTCATAGCCTTTTTCGTGTTCCGACCACGGCATTCTGTCTGGTCCTTTGTCGTTTACGCTGCGCCTTTCCAGCACGTGGTATCTCTTCTTTCGTTAGGCTTCACCTCATGAATCTGAGGCGTAGCTTCCAATTGATTTGGAGTTTCAACGGTAAGGCAGAGCCTTACCGCACTGTGCGGCGGCGAAGCCGTGGCGCCACTTAAATCTTAAACTTTGATTAAAGATGGCTGCGCCGCTGAAGACTCTGGTCCATGGTTTCCCAAGCGAGGGGAAGCACAACCGGACTACACCCATAGCGCGGCCTTCCGCAGTGTGCGGCGGCAAAGCCGCGCTGGTTGAGTCCAGACAAACTCGCTATTTGGTTGGACTCGGCGAAGAAGATCTAACGTAGCTATCTCGGGCTCTCACTGCAAGATTGGGTTGACGCACGCGCACCCTGATGTGGCGCCTCTCATCGCCTGGGACAGCAGAAGTTCCACCGCTTGGGGTAGCCGATGTGTCACCGCTTGAGGTAGCGGAGGTTGTGGGATAGTAACCAATACTGTATTGGCGGCGCAGCTCCTCGGCAATCATCGAGAAGGCTTGCGTCAATTGTGAGGTGTCGTTGGCCTGGTAGAGCCGCCCGCCCGTTTTCGTGGCCAAGTCGCGGAGATATTGATCCGCTCGCTCATAGTCAGCCTTCGTCGTGCCTGGCAGCGGAGGCCCGTTATTGGGTAAACCGCCGTAGATCACGCGTGAAGAACTCCTGGTCGGAAAGGGCCAGTGACTCGTTGTCGTCACAACTGTGACGCTCCCAGCTCCCTGCATAGCGCGCAGGTAATCAGTCGTGTCGTACTGAATCGGGTAGATCAGTGCGTCCAGTTCCTCGATCTCGCGAAGGCTGCTCTGATGCGTAGCAAGGTAGCTTGAGGTATCCACGCCGTCCGTGAAGAGCACGATGGCCTTCCGTCCCTTTATCTGGTTCAGACGCTCCTTAATGACGAGGTCCACTGCATCATAGAGACGCGTGGAATTACCCGTCTGCGCGTACTGTATAACGACGGCGTTGACCACGTTGAGGTCATTTGTTGCCTCGGTCAGGAGGAGTACCTGATCGTTGAAGCTTACGATGAGTACGCGGTCTTGCGGACGCAGTTGTTTTGCAAAAGCGATAGCTGCTTCTTTTATCTCCCACAAGTGGAAATGTGTTGAAGGCGACGTGTCCAGGAGGAGTGCTACCGTGAAAGGCTTTTCGGCAGGCTCGAAATAGGCGATTGACTGCTCGATGCCGTTCTCGAACACGCTAAAGTCTTCTCGCTTGAGGTATGGGACAAAGCGGCCATCGCGGTCCAACACGCTCACAGGAACGGTAACGAGCGCAGTATCGATGCGCACTACGTCTCCCTCACTGACTTCTTCGGGAGTAGGCGCAGAAACAGAGTCGGAGGAAGCATTCAATGGTGTACCGGTTGGCGTGATGCCGGCCAATGTTGGCGGGCGCGGCGCAGGCTGGGGTTCGACACCCCGCAAGTAAGGACTATCACTGGCTGGTTGGGCTACACCAACTCGACGTGCTCGCGAAACCGACTTAGACGTTTCAGCCGGCTGTTGCAAGCGGCCATTTACGGCGACAGAGTCTCGCGGCTGATTATCCGGTTCTTTATTCGTTACAGAGCTCTGCGCTTCGGTACCCTGATCTTTGTTTGCCGTTCGCAAACTCTGACTCTCAGTCTCTTTCTTGAGCAGGTATGCTCCGTGCGGGCAGGCTGCCGTCGTCATGTAACCAACAATGATGTAGCCGGCGGGAAGAGCAACGCCCTGGCATATTCTTATGGTTCCAGTACTAACTGCGGCTGCGGCGCGTGTGGACGGTTTGCTCTTGCTTCGATGAGTGGTTTGCGCAGGAGTGATCACTGCCAGCAATGTAACACTGATGGCGAGAACGAAAGAGGCAACGAGAGAGGCGACAAAAGATTTCATAGTCGCTACCTTTGGAACTGTTATCGGAGTTAGACCGCATTATAGTCACGGAACGTGGTTCCATCAAGAAAAAGGCGGTAATCTCAGCCTGCCCTGGCGACTATTTTAGACTGGTCGTTAGCCGTGAGCTTGGGACTAAGCCTCACCGATGCCGGGATTTACCAGAGAAATTTGCATATCTGACTATCCTGGCGATTAGGGTGGGGAAGTTCAACCGCGATTCTCACTTACGCTGGCTTCCTTGAGGACGGTATTATCGGGATCGATGTTGATCGAGGTTGGAGCTTCGTCCAAATTCACGTCTTCAGTGGTTTCCTTGCCTGTCGATTTTAAAAGGATGCGGCGCTTGCCGGTTGCAGTGAGGATCTCGACCGGTAGCGCATTGGGGAAAGCGGGTTCCGTTTGAAGTTGTTTGAGAACAAGACTTAACTTCTTCGCTTTGCTTCTCCATTTCCACGACAGTTCGTAACGCGGGTGGCCGGCGCCATAAATCCAACTTGCGAAAAAACTCTGTAGATCTTGGCCGGAGGCTTTCTCAAACGCCGCACGCAAATCCTCAGTGTCAGCCACCGAGTTCTTATGCGCGTCGTAGTAAATACGAATACCGCGGAAGAACTTGTCGTCTCCAAGCTCGGAGCGAAGCATGTGCAAAACCCAGGCCCCCTTCTGATAGTTATTGGCATTCAGAAGTTTGAAAAGATCTTCAGTCTCTGTGTCGTAGATGGGTGTGCGCGTCCTCTTCTCGTAGTTAAGATAAGTCTCTGACTCCTGCTTCATGTAGCGCCGAAAGGCTGGCTCACCTTCATAGCGTTGGATGAAGAGTCCTGCGAAATACTCAGCAAACCCTTCGCTCAGCCAAAGATCGGACCAGGTCGACTCTGTAACTGAGTCGCCAAACCACTGGTGCGCTATCTCATGAGCGATCACATCCACAAGACCCTCGCGAATCTTGAAGACGCTACTCAGCGGGGCTTGCGGCCTGGGATCCAACAGGTTGCTCGGAAAGACAATTGCGCTCGAATTCTCCATCCCTCCGAAGCGAGTGGCGCCAATGATTAGGGCAAGCTTTTCGTAAGGGTAGGGCGCTATAGTTTGACTGAAAAACTTCAGCGAAGGATTCGCCGGAGCAAACCCTTGCATCGAAAGATCCCTGTCCGTGATGGGAACATAATAGGTAAGCGGAGTCACTTCCTGCGTGGCAGGCTCGATGCGGGCAAAATCTCCGACGGCAATAATCATGCAGTAGGGAGGAATAGGAACTGACTCGGTATAGATCCACGTGAGCGTCGTGCTCGAAGCATTCTCCACTCGCTCCAGCTTGCCATTAGCTACAACCAGTTCGCGGGCGGCAGCAGTGATTGAAAAAGTCACCGTAGCTTTTGCCGACGGATGATCCAGACAGGGAATCCAATGATGTACGCGGTTGGGCCAGTTGTCGCCGACGACCGATGGCCTGCCTGCCTTGTCCGACGTCAACACTAATCCATCTTTAGGCTTGCCGTGATACAAAATAACGATGGCAAGATTCGAACCACGTTGTACCGTCTTCAATAACTTGATATTCAGGAGACCCATGGAGCGCTCGTATGGTGCTGGTTGATTATCAACGGTGACTGAGTCCACCGGCATATCACCAAAGTCCAAATCGATCCGCGACAGCGTATCTTTCAGAGAGACGATGGTTATCTCGGCGCGGCCGCTGGTGATTTCTGTTAACCCGTCATTGAGCGTTAGCGACACGTTGTAATTGACTGGCTTCCATGGTCCGATAAGACGTTCATGGCGCGCAGCAACGACTTGCGTAACAGAGCATAAGAGGATCAGGGTCAGCAGCAATGTGGCGCCGAAACTATTCAGCGGCACAGATCGCGAAGCGCGTGATTTTGCTCGCGGGTCGACTAGTTTTGCTGCTTGAAGGATCATCATGTTGCTGCTAATAGACTTCTGTAACCGGAGTCCACGCTGGCTTTCGGTGAGGTCTACGGTTCTGCCAAACTATCGAATTCCGAGCTGCAACAGGGCGGAACGGTCAGACACTCTCCCATCTTCTGACTTCCATTGGCGAAAGGCGGCGAGTTCTTCTTCGGTAAGCGGCCGGTTACCCAGTCGCGCCGCCGGCGTTCGTTCGAAAGCCCTATCAGTAAGCGCCATATGCGCCTTGCGGATATTCAACAAACCGGGTTGGGTAAGCGCAGCTTCGGCAGCTTCAACGCTGGGGAAAAACTCGTCGTATGCCAGCAAATGCCAAATAGTTTCGGCTCCTTCGCCTTCGATAGCTAGAATACGCAGGAGACCCAACCCGCTTTCAAGTTGGAAAATAAGATCGTCTCCTGGCGCAAATTGATGTGGCATCGTTCAAAACGAGTTTGCGAAAAACAGAAGCCGTGTAGCAGCGAAATGTTTATAGCACACGACAGGAAACACTAACCACAAGCCCAAGTCGATTCATAATTGCAAATCGTTCGCCTCAAATCTAAAATCGCAAAACCGCATGAACCAGTTTGACTCTCACAAAGACTACTACGAGATCTTAGGCGCTAATGAGCGCACGAACTCTCGCGATCTCGAACGCTTGTACAAGCGCATGGCAGCCCGGCGTCATCCTGACAAAGGGGGCAGTGAGGAAGAAATGAAGTCTCTCAATGAGGCTTACAGCGTACTAAGGAATAAGAAGACCAGACACGAGTATGACGCACAGCGGGCGAAACCTGCCACGAGCTTCGTTCCCGCTTCATCGCCGGCCGCCGCGGACGTTGGACTGCTAGGGCAAGGTTTGAGCGCGTTTTTCTGTATTCTGATCGGATTGTTCCTCCTCTTCCTGGTTCGCCTTCAGTGGATCCGGTTCTTATGGCCGTTGGCGCTCCTGGCGATACTGGTGATCCTGTTCGGAATTGTAATGGCACGCACCGCGATGCGCGCGCTAAATGCATCGTTGTCTGTCTCCAATCCCTTTCGGCGTTACGCTGGTGTGCAGGAGGCTATCTTTTGGATGGTCGTTATCGTTAGCGGCTATGGTGTCTATCTTATGCTGAGTGCGTTGTGAGAGACTGGTCACATGGGTGTGTCCGGACTGGACTTGTTGTTTCTTGAGGTTAATAGTGTCGAGGAGTCGCTCGCCTTCTACAACGGCGTGCTCGGATTTGAAATTGACAAACACACTCCGGAATCCGAGCCGCCGATGGCGACCCTACAGGCTGGCGCGTTGAAGATAACGCTGGCGCAGCATTTGGAGACCATGTTGAAGAGAGGGCGAGGTGTCAATTTTTTCCTGGGCGTCGACGACGTTGATGAGTACTATCACGAGCTAAGCATTAAAGGCGCAGAGGTTCGGCCGCCGGTGGATGAAGGGTGGGGCGGCCGCTTCATCACGCTGCAAGATCCTGATCGGTATCGCTTTTTCTTTGTTCAATGGTCGGAGGAATCATCTGACGATAAGGAGAGAGGGTGAGACTCTGCTCCGATCGCCTGACTTAGCAGGTTAATGAAATGGAACGACAGCACACGGAAAACTTGTTTCGTCGCTACAAAGGCCAGCTCATAAATATCAAGAGCGTCTCGGGAGGCGTCTACAAAGGTTATGTCGTTGAGATAACCAACGACTACGTTTCGCTGAGCGATCGCGATGCCGATGACAAAACCGTGACCTTTGTGCTCTTCAATGCC
>JBKOZZ010000033.1:0-72519 GCA_046726155.1 Acidobacteriota bacterium | reverse complement strand
CCGCTCAACCGGCAATTTCACCTGCAGATAAGAAAACGATAAAGAGATTCGAAGCGCGCGTGCAGCAGTATGTGAAACTTCGTGAGAGCGTAAAAGGAAAGGTGCCAAAACTCTCGAAAGACAGCACGCCAGAGCAAATCGGGGCTTACGAGAAAGCTTCCGTCGAAGCCCTGCGAGCCGCCAGAGCAGGCGCCAAGCCGGGGGAGCTTTTCACGCCGGACGTAGCGCAGTTCATTCGCACAACGCTCAAGACCGAGTTCAAACCGACTGAGAAAAAGGAAATACGCAAGGTTGTGCTGGACAAGGAAAGTAATATTCCGGTGCCCTTGAAAGTCAATTATCCATATCCCGAACCGAAAGAGTTTGTAACGATGGAGCCCAAGGTGTTGTTGAAGCTGCCCCAACTGCCAAAGCAGCTGAAGTATCGCTATGTGGGTCGTAACTTATTTCTCATAGATACAGACAACAACCTAATCATCGATTACATGCTTGATGCGCTTCCGTAGAACTGGGAGTTGGGTCGAGAGGAGTAAAAAATGAGACGCACCGTTGCATCAGCTTTAACAATTTTTGTTCTAATTCTTTTTAGTTTCCTTAATCCGACTTATTGCCAGAGTGTTTCAAACGGCAACGCCCGTGGCACCCGCATTAGCTTACCGGCAAAACCAAGTCTGCCATTGAGCCTGCCAAAAAAGGCAGACTCGGTGCGGTTTGCGATCATCGGGGACACCGGCACCGGCAGCAAACAGCAACACCAAGTCGCTGACCTCATGCTGCAATATCGAGCAGTCTTTCCATTCGAATTTGTCTTAATGATGGGTGACAACCTTTACGGCACTGAAACGCCGGCGGACTACAAGCAAAAGTTTCAGGACGTTTATCAAAAGCTGCTGGACGACAAGGTTAAGTTTTACGCCACTCTTGGAAATCACGACCAACCCAACGAGCGCTTTTATGAAAACTTCAACATGAACGGAAAAGAGTATTATCGATTTACGAAAGGTAATGTCGCTTTCTACTCGTTGAACAGCACCTACATGGACAAGAAGCAGCTAAAATGGCTGGAGGACGAATTGACAAAGGACACGTCCGAATGGAAAGTCGCTTTCTTCCATCATCCGCCTTACTCTTCAGCGAAGAAGCACGGGTCTGACAAGCAACTGCGTGAGGTCCTGGAGCCGTTATTTCTAAAGTACGGAATCAACCTGGTATTGACTGGTCACGATCACGTTTACGAACGGATCAAGCCACAGAAAGGAATCTATTATTTTGTTTCAGGGGCAGGTGGCCAATTAAGATCGGGAGACGTAAAGAAGGGTTCGCCACTAACCGACAAGTCGTTTGACCAAGACCAGCACTTCATGCTTTTCGAAGTCGTTGGCAACCAATTGTACTTTCAAGTGATCTCGCGTGCTGGCGAAACGGTAGACTCTGGCGTTCTGCCCAACCAAAAAAGGAAACTCAATTAGGATAATCACTAACTTCAGCGTTGATCTTGAGCACTCAGGTTGTTTCACTCTGCTCCAGTATCTGTCTCAGATGTTTCTTCATATGATCAACGTAGTCGCGCATGAACCAGTCCAACGTGACCGGATCATCTTCACTAAGCGTATCCGAAGCAATCTGGTTGAGGTTGTGCTTGTAACGCAATTTCATCCGCGTCTCTTCCGGCACGAGGGAAATCAGATGCAGTATATGTTGATTGTATAACTTCCAAAGCTGCACCAGGTCAGGCCAGGGTTCGGCCTGATAATTCTGAACCCGCACCCAACCCTCCTGTTCATATCCGGCAAAAATTAAATCGTCCATAAACTGCGCGCGGACAAAACGCTGGTGGTTATTCGAAGCGGAGTCAATCAAGTGGCCGATGATTTCCCGTGGCGACCATTTACCTTCAGCCCGCGGGCTCTGACTCTTCTCTGCGGAAATCTGTAGCAGCTGTTTTGCAGCGCCGTCTATTGTTTCCCGAAAATCATCAAGAAAGTCTTGCATGTGTCTTCCTGGGTCCGGCTTTGCGGTTTCTTGTGCGTACATTGCTTCACCAAATTTTAGAAATACGGATCGCCATGATAATAACGCAGTCTTAGAGCAGAGAGAAAAGCTAATGTTTGACAGGATTTACATAGGTTACAGGATTACTCTTCAAATTGTGGCGAACTGGTGTTGGGTTCTTATGACTTTGAGATCTTGCAATCCAACTCGTAAATCTTATTAATCATGTCCAGAGGTCCGAAGCTCGAGTCACAGACATTTGGTCATGCGAAATGCCGCCAGGGATTCACCGTCTGGCGTCTCTATCTGGATGGGTTCTGCTTTTTCGTAGCCCCTGGCTAAATACAAAGGCTCACCGGGAAGCGTGGCCACCAGCTCAATTCTGCTGAAACCCGCTTTTCGCGCCGCATCCTCGCACGACTTCAATATCCTGCTGGCGACACCGCGCCGCGACCACTGAGGATGGACATAGAAAGCTCGAATGCGGGCGGCTTCTTTCTCGGGATCGAGTAGGCGATCGACCCCTTCCAACTTTGATTGATCGCCGCCGAACAGCGTCGCTCGTTTGCTCCAGCCACCGCTGCCTACAATGCTATTTTCCACGCCGGCTACAAAGTAAGTCTCATCAAGAATCAGTTGGGTATCGACGCCAAAAACGTGGGACAGGGCGCTCACAATTTGCGTCGACGTGTAATAGCCGGCGCTTAAAGCACTAACGGATTCGCGTATCAATTCCTGGATTGCGGGAATGTCTGTTTCCCTCGCCAGGCGAATCTCTATGGTCATGATTCCATGGCCCTCGACTAAGAACTTGATCAGGCGGTATAAAGTAAGTCCGAATCAAAACGATGGCAACAGACGATTGAATTCGATCCACCGGGATCCAGGGGATGAAAGCGTGTCCGAGCCCAAAGATGTAAAAGAGATGAACGACGAGGAAGTCGAGAATCGGATCGTGCGGCTTGCATTTGACGGAGACGTGCTCAGGTATCGAGAGTTTTGCGCAACGCTGAAAGCGGGTTTGCCGGAAGGCACTGGGGCGACGCTACGCGGGAGTGTCGTTACCAATAAGCGCTGGGAGGACGGTGAGCCATTTGACGCTAAAGGCCGCGGCAGCAGCGACCTTGACGTCACATTGGTCGGAGATAAAGTAATGGAGTATTGGAATGAGGAGGCGTTCTATATTCCCCACCTCCATACCAAGCCGCTGTGTGATGACGATCCCGGCATCGCTCCGGCTCTCAATCCACTGCGCCAGCAACTGCAGAAGCTCGCACAAAGGCCGGTAAACTTTCAAGCTACTGCAAACTTGATACTCTACGCGCGGGATGTTTTATTTGATGAGCCTTACCACACGGTAATCGAGGCGCAAAAAGCTCCGTGATTGTTAAGTTGCTCAGCTACAACATTCGCTTCGGAGGGCGAGGGCGTGAAAGGCAACTAGCGGAAGTAATTCGCGCGGTAGCCCCCGACCTGGTGGTTTTTCAGGAGGCAATTGATCCCGAACTAATTGGCCGGTTGGCGGTCGCCACAGATTTGCCTTTCTGGGCCGCGCGTCGCGAGCATTCCATTGGCTACATCAGCCGGTTGAAGGCGAGCCATCATGAATGGCACTATCCGGCCGGTGCCAAACACTCCTTTCTTGAAATTGTTCTTGAAGGCAACGAAGCTAGAATCTTCGGTCTTCATCTCAGCTCGATGTTTTCCAAATGGAGCGAGCGCCGGCGGGTGCGGGAGATTCGAGCTTTACTGCAGAGTATTGAAAGGCATCAGCACGGTTTTCACGTGCTCGTGGGAGACTTCAACACGCTCGCGCCGGGGGAAGTGCTGGATGTTCGCCGAATGCCCGCCTGGATACGAGCACTCGTTTGGTTAAGCGGCCGGGACATCCAACGCGAAACCATTCAACTCATGAAAGATTCTAATTACGTTGACGGGTATCGCCTGCTTCATCCGTCGGACAAGGGTTACACTTTTCCCGTTTGGGATCCCCACCTGCGTCTGGATTACGTATTTATTCCGAGTGGCTTCACCCGGCGACTTATTCAAACTGAAGTAATTACTCAGCCTGTGGCCACGAGGGCGTCCGACCACTTTCCGTTACTTGCCCAGCTCGACTTTGAATAGCTTGAATCAGCCGGGAGGCGGGATGTCACAAGGATGATCACGACTTTGAGCCGGACAGCCGGCGTACCGCTCGTCATACCTCGTTGCTTTTACCGCGTGATTCACTTGAGGTGGTTTTGTCATACCGGGGTAGTCCTTCAATCAGATAGTCAAGGCCCAGCCAGAAGCTCCAGCTATGATGATAAAAAGCCACAGGAAATAGAAGCGCGACAGCGAAAAGGCCGGCCAGGACCGACTCATAACTCGAGCCGATGATCATCAGCCAGACAGTGCAGACAACCAAAATCATTAGCTCTGTGGTCATGACATTAGCGAGAATAGCGCCGACAAAAAACCCCTCCTCACGCTTGAAGAGTGAACGGCAGGTTGGGCAGTGATGTCTGATCCGAAACGGACTGCGGGCAATGGACTTTTGGCCGCAAGCTGGACAGCGCAAGCGCAGCGATCGAGACAGGACCGTCAAAACCGAAGTTTTCCTTGCTGTCATCCTTGCCAGTATAACCACAAGTTAGCGAATAATCTGCCCACTTCTTCGGGCCCTTCTTCCGGTCAAAAAAACGGCCCGACGAGAGATTACCTTCGAAGATTTGGCTTGACATCCGACTGCTGCATGATTAGTTTTACCCTGCGTCGTTCCTCTTTTCACTACCCCGCTTGGGTCCTCGCCTAAGCAATTGATTATCTGGTTTGCGTCATGACTCATCGTGCGACAACACGTCTCACCCCTCCGTTCGTTATTTTTTCGGCAATTGCAATAGCGAGTTTGTTTTTTACCGCGCCGCCAGAATGGGCCGCTTCGCCTGATTTGCCTCGTGAGGAAACAGTGAGGATCTCAAGCGGCGAAGAGATCAAACTCTATGAGGGAAGCTACGCCCTGGTGTTTGGCGAAAGCGACTATATCAACGGCTGGCAGCCGCTGCCGAACGTAAGAAAAGATGTGCTAAGCGTTAAAGCCTCGTTGGAAAAACACGGCTTCAACGTTGAAGTGGTACTGAATCCCACGCTCGCGACGTTTGACGAAAAGATGCGTGAGTTTATCGACAAGTACGGACAAGGCCCGGAGAACCGGCTGGTCGTTTATTTCGCCGGGCATGGCTGGTCTATTAATGCCGGACCGAACCAGTTGTTGGGATATATCGTTCCCTCCGATGCGCCTTCGCCGGCCGCCGGTGAGGGTCCTTTCATTCGCAAAGCCATCTACCTTGGCAGCATCAATGGGTACGCAATCCAGATGATGTCTAAACATGCTCTTTTCCTCTTCGATAGTTGTTTTAGCGGGGCCCTGATAGGTGATACCTACTTGATGCCTTTTAATCCCACGGTCATGACGGAACAGATCGCGAGACCCGTCAGGGAATACATAACGGCTGGGACGTCCGGGCAGGAAGTATCGGGCGACAGTATCTTCTGCAACCAACTTGTGGAAGGACTGGACGGCGCGGCGGATCTGGATCGTGACGGCTACGTGACCGGCGCTGAATTAGGAAAGTTTCTGAAAGAGAAAGTCCAATACTACACAAAAGGCTCGCAGACGCCGCAGTTGGGTAAGATGAGGAATCCGGATTTGGACAAGGGCGATATCGTCTTTACGCTCCCTGTCAAACCAAAGCCGCCTCACCCTGTGCCGGTCACCCACGACATGCAGGTCGCGGAAATGAAGCTCTGGATTGGCGTAAAGGAAGCCAACGGTATCGACAATTACAGGACTTACCTTAGGGAATATCCCAGTGGTCAGTTTGCCGGCGAAGCGCGCCGTCTGCTGGCAAAAATGTATTTCGACCAGGGTGAAAAGCTGCTGGATGAGGACCGCCGCGAAGACGCGGAAACCAACTTGCTGGCAGGGCTAAGGTTGGACCCCGAGAGTGTTCGTGGCCATCTGAAAATGGGGTCATTGTTTTCCCGCCGGCATCGTTGGACCGAGGCCAGAAGAGAATACACACAGGTCATTAAACTGGATCCAAACAATCCGCAGGCGCACTATCAGTTGGGTGGCGCCCTGAAGGAGCAGCGTCATCGGGAAGAGTCCATCGCAGAACTCAACCTGGCAATGAATTTGGTTAATGCTGCGCTACAGCGAGAGCCAAACAACGCGGACTTGCACGGCTTCAAATCGGGTATTTATCACTATCAAGAGGATTACAGGAACGAAGAAGCAGAAGCCCGGATCGCACTTAAACTCAGTCAACAAATAAGTCCTGGAAACGCCCGCTGGTACGAACGCGTGGGTGCTGCATTAATGGCGCAGCAAAAATGGGCTGAGGCTGAGGAAGTTTACCGCGCAGCTCTCCTGTTGCAGCCGCAAAGTCCGCGTTGGCATAGCAGCTTGGGGTATGTTCTGTCGGAATTAGGAAACTTCAAACAGGGTGAGCCTGAGATGAGACTGGCGTTAGGGTTGGACCCTGATGGTATTCAGTGGCACGTTAATCTTGGCGTGGCGTTGGCCAGGCAAAAGAACCGATGGACGGAGGCCTTCGCCGAATACCAGCGAGCTATTCAACTGGATCCGGAGAATGGTGGCTTGTTTCATCATGTTGCCTATGAGCTATCCGCACGTGACAAGTATGCGGAAGCAGAGCAATTCTATCGGCGCGCGGCTCAGTATGATTCAAAAAACGCGGGGCAACACGCCGACCTCGGCAAGAACCTGGTACGGCTACAGAAATACGCGGAGGCCGAAGTCGCCTACCGGGAAGCTGTGCGGCTCGATGCTGCAAACTCTGAATACCGAAATGAGTTGAAAAAGGTAAGTCAAAAGATTGGAAAATGACGTGCGGACTACGAGGAACAGAGTTATTAATTTGCCGGTTATCGTGTTACTGCTTTTTTGCGTTCAGGTAAGCGGAGCGCAGATGCCTGACGCGGATTCGGTTTTTGTCTCGTTTAGCGAAACTACCGCATCGTTGAGATCCATGCTGGGCCCGAAGGACAAGCAGAATCAGCAACTATTGAGTCAGATCGACGAAAGCGTTACTTATCTAAGGGAGATGGTGGCGTCAGGCGAGTTGAGGCCAGTGCCGGAACAGTATCTGAAAAGTTTGGCGCTTGACGCTGATTTGCTCGCGGAGCTCGCTGTCCAGCCGAGGCCACAGTCCGACGATCAACGAAAGAACTTCAGAGAGAGACTGGAGACGGCGGCGGATGATTTAGCGATTAAGGTTTCGCACCTACGAAATCCCAGAAAGGGCCCGGCGATGGTTGAAGTCACCGTGCGTGCCAGGATGAATGGGCAGGAAGCTAACGACTACGAAGTCTGGTTTGTGCCAAAAGGCTGGGCTAACAAAGATGCGGTCTTCAAGAGATTCGACAGGTTGACCAACCAGTATAATCCACCCAGGATGTTTCTAGCCCCGGGCAACTATTTCCTCTGGCTGAAGAAATCACCTGCCAAAACCGAGCGCCAGCCGCTTACCGTTGGCGGCGATGGCAGCTCTAAAAGAGAAGTTGAACTGCAGATACCCTAGACACATGAGGGCCCAGCATGGCGGCGGTGCCACTACTTCCAGTTGGCTTGAAAACATAAAGAGTACGTGGAGCACGCTGGCCACCTTCGCGGTTTTTATTTTCGGAATCGCCGGCACTTTTGTGCTGCCGCCCCCTGGTTGGGCGACTAACGCCGGCGACAAGCCGCTCGTCAACCTGGCTCAGTTTGTGGTTTCGGTGCTGGCAGGGTTGATTCTGATTTTCGTCCATAGGTGGCAACGAAAAAAGGATCTGGCACGATGGGCTGTAATCGCGATTGGTTCTCTTGTTCTAACACTCGCTGCTTACTTCAGTTATCAACACTTCCTGGACACACGCACTTGTAACTATTTTGACCAGTCGATGGTCATCGGCGCGGTCTATACGCAGCAGGCACAGGACTACGTCAGGGAGACCGTCAACTCTTCATGCAGCACGTTGCTGGAAGATTTTGCCGGCAGGGCTGAAGACGTGTGGACACGGGAATCGATCAATCATTCGCGGTACATTCTTGCACTATCTTATATTCTTATCATGCCTCTGCTTACCGTCTGCGTGATTGCGGTTGTCCAGGCACTCTACTGCGCTACGCCGGGCAGCCGCAAGAGGTTGAAACCAGCCACCAGCAGGAACAAAAAGCGATGACACCCACAAATTGATCTGCTGTTTGCAAGGCAACTGGACCGTACTGTTACTCGTAACTGAGAGCTTCGACTGCATCCTGCCGCGCGGCGCGCAGGGCAGGGTAGAGGGCGCCGGCAGTGCCGCCGATGATTCCCACCAGAAGAGCAATCGCGACCCAGCGAGGTTCAATCTCTACTACCAAGGTTGTCATGCGCATGACCCCTAAGCGCGCGACAAAAGTGAAGATCACGCCTACGGTGACTCCGATCAGGCTTACCAGTATTGCCTCCTGCTCGATGACCCAGGCAATCTCGGTTTTCGACATTCCCAGTGCTTTGAGTATGCCGATCTGGCGCGTGCGTTCGGTGACTGTTGTGTACATCGCCAGCAGAATCACCAGCATACTAATCGCGGTGGCCACACCAACCACGACCTTTATGAACACATTCAACGCCGGTACTCCGGAGGCATAAATCTCCGGAAGGTCGCGCGTGAAGATAATTTGATCGTCAGGGAGACGTTCCCTAATGCGCGCCGCAACCTCGTCTTGCTGGGCAGGATCATTGACAGCCACAAGGATTGCGGAGGCGCGGCCTTCTGCGCCTTCCTGATCCTGCATAGTTGAAAGTGGAATCTTGATCCGGCCGCCGCCGGGCGGTTCATAAACTCCAACGATCTTGAAGGTGCGCTCAAACAGTTGGACCGTTGAGCCGACAGTGGCGTTACGTTGTTGCTGCCAAACAGGATCGATGATGGCCTGATCGCCGCCGGTCAGTTTCTCGCCTTCTCTGATGGAAATTCCGGTTAGCTTCGCGTATTCGTCAAACTCGATGCCGTCGATTAGTCGCGAGCCGAAACCTGTGTCGCTGTGATCGAGCGCCTGCCCGATGGGTGTTGCCGCGCGCACGCCATCAATGGGCTCAATCTCCGCCGCACGCGAAACGGGCAACATGAAAGGCGCGGTGCCGCCAAGGCCGAGCGAACCCGACGCGCGGACCATGATCTGCGCACCAATGTTCGACTCGCGCCGGCCGCGTTCGCGCAGAACCCCATGGGCCAGGCCAACGGTGAAGACGATAAGCAGCACGCCAACGGCTGTCCCCAGGATACTGACTGCCGTACGGGCCGGGCGGTGAGTGATATTCGAAAGTACCAGGCTGTCCATAAGTCGTTGTAGGTGGGGACTACGATCCAATAGCCGGCCCCACGCATTCGGTAATGTCCGCCAGGTTAAGATTAACAATCCGATGGATGTCCAGAAAACTGTGCCGGCTTTGCGTACCAGTCCCAAGGTGACGCCGATGGCGGTGGTGAATCCCAGCTGCCTAAGTACAACACCGGTGCCGCCTTCATAGACGCCAATCGTGCCGGGGACAAACGAGAAGATAAAATTAATTATTTTAGTCAGTGACTCGATTATGTAGGCTTGTGCAACATTGGGGTAGTACCCAAGCATGCGTAAGGTTACATAAACTTCCAGTGCGCCAGAGACGTGAGCGAGCAGATCACAGGCAATCATTCCGAAGAAAACGCCGGGATGATGTTTGTAGAAATCATAGACCTTCGACTCAATGTGAGAGATGTGCTGCCGGCGTTTCAGAATAACCTTCGGACTCAGCCGCAACCTTGCTAATTGGTCGAGTATCCAGGTGAGCAGCATAAGTCGCCGCTTTGCTGCGAGGGCTGCGCCGGCGATTCCCAGGGCGGCAACTGCCGCGATACCAATAAGCGAGTAATAGATGAGGGGCGGCAAGTTGTAAGTGAACAACATCACGCAGGCGCCGCTCAAAATAAAGAATACTACCGAAAGATTGTAGAGAAGATTATCAACCACGAGCGCCGGCACGCCGTAAGTCAAAGGAACGCGGCGCCGCAAGAGCGCAACCTTGGTTGCTTCGCCAAGCAGTGGTCCAGTGAAGGTCAGAAAACTTATCGCTTCGCCGCCCAGGCGGACCGCAAAGGCCTGGAAGAAACTGAACCGTCGATGTTCCCGGGGAACGGCGGCAGACATCGCTATTGTTCGGAGAACGTGACGGGAGCCGCTGATGGCAAGCAGGATTAGGAAACCGAAAAAACCGATGCGGATGAGGGCGTCGAAGATCGGTTGGACGCCGACGAGGTTGATAACGTAAACGAGAAGTGCAAATCCCAGCAGGAAGGCTATGGCTTGTAACCAAACAAAAGATCGGCGGGAATTGTCGGGGCCGGCAGGCTCACTCTCGTCGACCAGTTCTTCCAGCTCGCGAAAATCTTCTGGCCACTCTTCAGTCAACTGGTTTTCCGAAGTCGTCAAGGAGTTGCAGTTGCTCCCGTAACCGCGATTTTTCGGTTTTCTGGTTGGGCCAACACTTCTTTTACCGGACGGCCCGGAAAGCGCCGGAAACCTTTATCCCACAGAACCGGAATTGGGCTGTTATCATCGCGTAAATTTCCTGTTAACGCCAGTACGGTAGGAACAAAGCTAAGGCTATCGTAAGGTTCTTCCACGACCGCGGCGCGGGGTATCCCGGTCTTATCGCCGCCGGCCAACATGAATGTCGAGTGGGTGGAAATGCGAAGGAACGACCCGTGATTTCCACCGGGATTGAAGCCCCGCACATCAAAATTCCAATGATCGTTGGCTACTACGAGTATGTCCGCTTCGATATTCTCGCGTTGTCTCCGGAGCAGCCGGCGTAGCAGACGTTCATCGGAGGAGATGCCTGGTTCGTCAAGCGAAAGCCTGGCGACAGTATGACGAGCGAGTTGTTCATGCAGTCCGATCAGACCGTTGGAATAGCGCGTCTTATGCAGCGCATGAAGCCACTCCAGATCCGTATGCCACTCGCTGAGCCACGCCTCGCGGTTTTGGCCCGGCACCTCCAATTGCGGGTCTTCCAGGATTTGAAGAGGCAGGCCGGCATGCCAGGGAGAAGCCTGGAGGTGTAAATGGCCGCTCTCATCCTGCGTCAGGTTCTTAATCGGAAGATAACGAAAACTTAACTGTCCCTGCCGGTCTTCACGCGCAAGAATAAGGGCCTGCTGCTCGGGGCCCGCACTGACCCAAACAACGTCCGTAATCCCGTTCTCATTTACCAGGGGCTTCACTAACTCTGTCGGCACTGGTAAGGCGAGCAGGTCGACAGGACGATTGACTACTCCCGCCTGCACATTATTGCGAACAGTAATGTTGTGCAATAACGAAAAGTAATTGACGTGTACGAAGCTTTTTTCCCTATCAAGCGAGCCGTCGGCTTTCAAGACAAGTCCGCCGGGTGCGATGCCGGCTACGTAATTCTGTAGTTGATATATTGTGTTGTGTTCGCCCATTGCCCGCCGCGCAATCACATCCTCGATCTTGATTTGTGAGGCATCGAAGTTCTCTTTTCGCAGCGCGAGCAAGTTGGCAAGTATTCGCCCGTATTCCCCATAACTTTGTTCCTGGCCCATCCAGATGTCGGCCCAAGCGCAAACGCGCTTGGCCTCATCGTCGCGACCGTCGTCCGAATCTTCCTGTGTAAACTTCTTTGGCTGCGCTGCGCACAACTCTCGCTGTCGCTGAATCCTGCGACGGAGCGCGCCAAGCTCCTCGTTGATCTCATCAAGATTTCGCTGCCACTGCACCCGTCTGGCGTCCAGGGTCTCGAAGAACTGATCAGATAGCGCCTTTCGCAGCGCCGGGGAAAGGTCAGTGCGCTGGAGTTGCTGAAAAATAATCTGGAGCAAGTTGAGATCAGAATCTCGAAACTGAACTGACGCTCGCTCATTGCCGTCGAAATCGAGCATGGCCGTGGGGTAGTCGGCGCTCTGACCCTTGAGATAGTAGGAATCGCGCGTGGTAGTAGTAATCACCTGCACGAAGGGGTTGAGGCCTTTGATAGCGTAATCTACCAGCAGACGACGCTTCGTGATCACATGATGTCCGCCTCCGGCAGCACTGCCGAACAGCTTCACAAGATTGAAACCCTGACTGTAAACACGCTCGTCCGTGTTGAATCCATGATCGGAAACGAGAATCAGGACAGTCTCAGCGGCGAGGGGACTCTTCTGAATACCAGTCCAGATCTGACCAAGCTTCGCGTCAAGCTCCTTCAAGGCGTTCAGATGAGCTTCCCGATCGTTGTTGTGGTGGGCACGATGATCAAAATCTGTCGTCAACAATTCCAGATAGCGGAAGCGTGGGTTATTCAAACCTGCGATCAGTTCGCGTACCAGCTGATCGATAAGAGAAGTCTCTAGCCCAAGTCCCTCCATGGTCCATTCGTCAAATAATTCCTTAGGGGCCCTTGTGAATTTGTTCTGCATGGCCCTGCCGAACGTCATGTAGCGCGGACCTCGTTGGAAGAGGGACAAGGTCGTGTACTGTTCGTTATGTGGATAGGCATCGGTCAGCACGGGTATTCCAATCGCGTCGAGCACTTCAACGCCCTGCATGTCGACGCGCCTGCCGATAGTGGCCTCAACGTAGAATGGAATGAAGTTAAGATAATCGTAGGTTTGCAGCGTGTAGCGATCGAACTCCACGTTTCCCTTGATTTGCAGATGCTGCCCGGTATTGATGAGGGACCAGGACGGAGCCGAAAGACTCATGCCGCGAACGTAAAAATTAGCCAGGCGCGTGCCGTGCTGATAAAAGATATAGTCCAACCAGGGGAGCTGACTCTTGCCGGTACGCGGATCGCGCTCGTGCACAAACCGATCGAGGACGTCATAAGGCAAGCCATCGCTTTGAAACGTAACGACGCGCCTTATCTGGCCAAGACCAGGCGCCGGAAAGAGGACAAACAACAACGTAATGAGCAAACTAATACCGCTTCGGTAACATTTCCTGGCAACAGTATTGAATCCTGAGAAAAAAGGAAGGGAAGTGTTCGGGCCGAGTCGCAACATGATTACTGATCGACTCTTGTGCTTCCGGCTTTCTCGCTTGAGGAGACGGCGATGGGTTGGGTGGGCTGGTGCGGCATCTTCAGATAGGAAATGACGAAATCCTTGCCGGCCTGATCAAGATCCTTCCGCTGGGAAAGGCGAAGCAATTCACCCCGGGCCTTGGGGTTGTTCATGCGTGACAAGCCCTCCAGGCAGAAGCGGCGAGTTTCCCGATCCTGGGTCCGCAGAAAAATGTTCGCTGTCGCGGTCGCGATTTTCGCGTCTGCCTCCGCCGCGTGTTCAATAACGAACTCCAGCGAGTGTTTCACTTCATCGAGGTTCCAAACAACATCAATCTGTGGGCTCGACTTAGCGACTTCACGGAGAAAGCGCGTGTGGTAAGTCAAACGCCGGGCGACATCGATCCTTGCTTCCATGCCCGGCTCAGCTTTCTCGCGATGGGTATACTTCCCAAAAGTAAGAATGTTCGCGAGATGGAACATTACTTGTTCCGCCCGGCCATGCTCCAAAGGAACTAATTCCACACGACGATCTCGATCGAGTTTCTGCGGTAACCCGTCAGGGCGCCTTGCGTACGCCAATAGCGCTGCATATTGCTCGGTGGCAAGTTTGACCTCGGCCTGGAGATCGTTTTCGAGAGGGTTCAACGAAACTTTCTCCAGGCGACGTCCAATCTCATTGCGCAGTTCCGGATCGAGCGATTGATTGAGCGACAACAGCAATTTGAGCTGCGAATAAGTATGAAGTCGCGATGGTTGGTTAATGTCAATGCCGCGTCGGCCGGTAACGAAATCAAAAACGGTTCGGCCGAGAAAATAGGGCAGATCGCCAAAACGAGAAAGCGTCAGGATATTTCGCGTCACGTCCTGTAACGCACGCCGCGACATTTCGCGCTTCTTGGGATTTAGACTATCGCGAAAATCCACGAGCAACATCGGAATCCTGGGATTGTCTAATCCATAAAGCGCCAGGGGAATCATTTCTGTCTCCTGCGCTCCAGGCGTCTCCGCTGGCACCGGGCGGTTCTCAGAATCCACGAAACGTTTTTCGCTGTAACCTTGCCAGGCAAGCAGACGCTTGTCGGACCATGGACTAGAGATGTTCAGGAAGCGGCTGTCATATCGTTTACCTTGGTTTGGCTGAAGTTCTGATTTTGCCACCCAAAGCAAAGCATGTGTGACGCTTCCATCCGCCATTTGCAGCGGCTCGAAGAACAACGATTCGGCTTCGGCGCGCTGGCGCAACAACTCCCAGTTGTGTCCCCGCGCATCTCGCCCTGCGGTGATCTGCTGATCGTTGTAACGCTCGAGATTTAGATCTCCCACCAGGCCTCCGAAGGTTTTATCAGTCAGCCTGAGGCGCGCTTGAATCTCAGAAAGTTCAGATTCTGAAAAAGCCGCAGGACCCTCAACTGCCTCGTACAGAGATAGTACGGAGAGCGCGCGGATGATATGTGATTTACGGTAGGCGGCGATGTTGTGCTCGTAAGAGCGCGTCGAAGCCTTGATGGGCATGCCATATGGATCGAGCAGAAGAGTCTGCAGCGCGGTCCAAAGTATTTTGTTCCACACGTCGCGATCGGCAACAGCCAGGTCAAGGATAGGAGGAGGCGCTTTCTCCGACGTGTGACTCTTGTTTCCAACTCTCGAATATAGAAAGGGTACGCCGCCGGAAAGTCGCTGTTTTAGTGTGGGACGGGTATAAGTCAGGGGCCAAACGTAGCGCAGGCGGTCGTTCTCGGGGCTTAGGTCGCCAAGCGTATCGCGAAGTACTGTTACCAGCGGTACCCATTTGCTCTCTTCGGCAGAGTCAATGCCGTCAAGCCTTGCCTGGATGGTTATTAGTTCAGCGCCACCGTCAACGGGAACACGCTCAAGGCGAAATATCTGATCAGCGGGACTTTCGGCTGGTTTTGACTGGCTTTGTCCACAAGCGGTTTGTGGAAGAAACGAAAAAGGCGCCACGAGTGCGATGAGGAGCAGGAAAATCAAGACACTTGTTTTGCCTCCTGACGCTCGGTCATGGGAAACGCGCATCTTCCGGTGAGACTTGGTGGTTTTCAACCCTTTGAATTTCCTTCTGGTGACGTGGTCTTACTGCGCCGATTCTCTATGAAATCTTCACCATCAAACCTGGTCAATCGGTTATCCCAACATTAGTGGCGTTTACGGCACGCCCCTCGCAGAAAATCAAAACTCTGGCGAAACTGTGGCAACTACTGTGCCTACCTGGGAAACGATAACCAAAAGTAATATACCATCACTCCGCAGCGGGCGGTTAAGTACTGTTGGTCCATCGCTGGTAAATGAATGGTGAGTCTTCGATGCGGGGAGAATGACGGGGAGTTGCCGCTGGGAATAGGCCAAGCCTTCACCAGGGAAAGTTTTTAGTAAGCTATTTCGCCGGAGAGGCTGCGCTTTCCGGGTCTTTGATGTCTTTCTCGGGTGGGAATTTCCAACCGGCGCGCGCGAGTAACGAAACCCCAAGCTGAATGGGAACGGCAAAGTTCGATGCTTGATTTTCGGTGAAAACCGCAAAGTTGACGCCGATAACACGGCCCGTTGGACCAAATACCGGAGAGCCTGAACCTCCTTCCGCCGTGCGCGCGTCATAGGCAATGCGCCTGACGTCAAGGCCGGTAATATTGCCTTGTGTTGTCAGCGGTTGGATCCGCCGAGATTCAGCGAGGTAACCAAGCAGCGCGTCGAGTGAAGTGTATCGTTGCTGGATACCGCGCGACTCCGCATCGTCAAGCAGAGCGAGAAGCCGGTCGGGACCCGATGGGTAGCCCATCATCACCACGGTCTTACCGACGGCGACCGCATCCTGACTTGTCTCCAGGGGCAGTAGTGGAATATCGGTCGGCAAGTCTTTAGTATCCAATACGCAGATGGAAAGATCGTCTCGGCTGGCCGCAATCTTGAACTTCAGCGGAAGGGGTTGCGTGTGTTCGGGAAAATAAGCGTTCAACTTCTTGAGCCGGGGTTGCCCTCTGACGCTGCTGCTCAAACTCTGCGCGCGATCGTCGGCGAGCCAGGGCTGCGCGATATGTCGATTCGTCACGACAAAGCCGTCCCCCACATAGAAGCCGGTACCTACAAATTCAAACTCAGCGATGGCAGCCTTACCCTCCGGAGTCAACGTCGTTGGTTCGCCGCTGTTTTGTACGGCGCCGCCGGTTTCATTCATCTGTGCTTCGGGATAACGAAGCGGGCGTCCCGTTCCAGATTCGACAAAATAAAAAGAGCCGGCGATCAAACAAACGCCACTGCCAAAGTCGCTGCGCAGCTTGACCGCCAACGATAGACTATCGCGAATCTCTTTGTTTGAACGAACGGTGTCGGTAAGGGTTTGATTCATCTTCGACGTCTGCTTTTGAGCCTCGGCCAACCGTGCGCTTTGATCGTCAATCAGGCGGCGCGTGCGCTGAAGTTCCTTAAACATCGAGAATCCGAGATAAAGGCTGCCACCAACCAGCGCCAGGGCGATAGCCAACGTGATAAGCTTCGTACTCGGATTGATCTCCTTAACCAACTCCCGCGTAAACTCGCGCAGAAATACTTTGGCATCGTCTCGCCGCGCGGTGGCTGCTGATTCCAGAGCAGCTTGTTCTATGAAGGGCGCTACATGCGCTTCGTGTGCGGACGTGCCTACTACAGCAGGCAGTGAGCGAATAGGATAGAACGTCAGCAGCAGGTGGGATTTGTCGATGCGAAGCTCATCTCCGTCCTCTATTTCAGCGTTAAATTCCAGAGGCTTACCATTCAGCTTAAGGTTAAGCGACTCATCGAAGCCGGTGATGAGGTACGATCCATTTCGGCGGACAAGTTCAAGCACAGGTCCATCGTCCGCGCGTTTCGGCAAAGACGAGGTCCGCAAGCGCACCGCACAATCTTCGCAATTGCCAATGCGGACATGATCGTCAGTCAATACCTGAGTATTTTTGTCTCGACCCGAGGAGATGTGAATTACGAGGCCCGTAGCCATAAAAGTTAGCGGTCGATTCAGCTCACCACAATAATTCGGGCGACCGACTCGAACCGCTCTATCCCGACGCGGTCCGTGAGAGCGGTCGCCCTTATGGCGTTATTCTACATTGAATTTTAGGTGCTAGCAAAAGTTTTGCATCGAGGGGTAGTGGGTCAGTTGATAAATAAGAGACGCACGCCATGCAGAACCGAACGCGATAGCGCCGGATGCTAGAGTCAATTTCAGCGTAATGATTATACAAGGATTGGAGGAAGAGACTTGTTACAGGCAGCAACCTATTAATTTCCAGCGTTCGCTTGCGCGGATGCTGCAACCCGGCGAGTGTTTGAGGTTGACTTTAGCATCCGGCGCTACCGCGCACGGTTCTCCAAAGAATCCGACCTCCCCACGCTAAACTGACCCACTACCCATCGAGGGACCGCCACGCCCGCCGGCTGCCTCTTGTGTTAACATGCGCACGAAAACTTCCCCACAAAGACCTGGTCGTCCAGATGGCTGAGATTCCTCTTGTTAATGAACCGGAAGCGCTTGAAAGACTCGCGCCGGTAATCACCGCGCCGATTCGTCATCACGTTTTTGTTTGCACCGGAAAATCGTGTTCGGCGGTTGACAGTGCGGAGGTAAAGGCAGCATTTGAGCGCGAACTGCTCTCGCGAGCGGCTCTCTTCGGTAAAGAGAAAAAGGGCAAGAACCCAAAGGGAAGCATTCTGGTTACGGAATGTGGCTCGGTTGGCTTCTGTGCGATTGGAGCGGCTGTCATGGTATACCCTGACGGTATTTGGTATGCGCAGGTTCGTTCTAGTGACGTTCCGGAAATAGTAGAAGAACACCTCATGAACGGTCGTGTGGTCGAGCGACTGGCGTTGTTACGCGTGCCGTCAAAAGGAAAAGATACGGCTCCGACATCAGCGGGTGAGCCAGGGAGTTGGGAAGCTTGAATTGAGTGCGTTGTTACCAGGGAATTAACATTCATCAATGCAAAGAGAGGGCGCCGCCGGATTTCCGGTGTCGCCCTCTCAGTTATTGGTTCAATTCGCTGGGGTCTCTAGTAGCCCCTGTAACCGTCGTTGTAACCGTTCGCGAATCCTTGACGAAAGTACATCCTGTACAATTCGCGGTTACCTAAGTGGGAGCTGTAGTCGATAGTAGCGTTTTGATAATCAGCCTCATCACGATACTCAAAACGCTCGCCCCGCTGGCGGTCCTTACGACCTTCCTTGATTCCTTCGTTATAGCCGGCGTTTAAGGCCGTCTGTCGAAGTTGACTGTTACCGTAGCGCCAGTCATCGTACCGGTAATCCGATTGATTCTGAATGGCCTCGCGCTCGCGGCGCATCTGCTCTCGTTCCATCTGACGCTGACGCCGTATCTGCTCACGCTGCCAGTCACGGTCATTGGGCCACTGCGCCTGAGCAGTCGCGCTAGACGCGATGCCTATTCCGACAAGCAAACATAATCCCAGGATAGCTCCTACTAATCTCTTCCTTAACAAGTTCGATTTCATAGCTACCTCCATTTCACTCATTTCACTGAAGGTGCAACCAATGTACCGCTGGCCTGAAAGGTCAGGTCGACTTATTTATTAGATAAAGCGAGGAATTGAATGACAATTAGATGATAATTGAGTGTTAAGAGTCTGATAACAAACCATTTCGTATCGGGTTATACGACATGGTAATTCGAGGGGTGGAAGCGAAGACTATTAGCGGACACTGCGATGTAATATTAGGGAACGCCACTCCGAAGGATGGATAAAATCAACATCCACTGGCTCTCTTAGGACGCGAATGCGGCTTGTTTAGGTTTCCAGCGAAGAACGGGCTTCCGAGCGGCGGCAGCTTCGTCAAGGCGGCCAATACGCGTTGAATGAGGAGCGTTCAGCACGAGATCCGGATCTTCAACTGCTTCCCGTGCAATGGACCGCAGGGCATCGATAAACTGGTCCAGTTCCTGTCTGCCCACTGATTCTGTCGGTTCGATCAGCATCGCTCCCTGAACAATTAACGGAAAGTAGATCGTCATCGGATGGAAACCATAATCTATTAGACGCTTGGCAATGTCGAGGGTATGGACACCTTTGCGCGTCTGCCGCTTGTCGGTGAAAACGACCTCGTGCATCGGTGGAGCGCTGAAGGGTTTTTCGTAGTCGCTGGTCAGACCATTGGCGACATAACGAGCATTGAGAACGGCGGCTTCAGTCGCTTCGCGCAAGCCGTCGTTGCCATGCGTTTGAATGTAGGCTAAAGCTCGCAGCATCATTCCGTAGTTGCCGAAGAAGGCCTTCACCCGACCGATTGACTGCGAGTAGTTGAAATCGAGTTTGAATTGTCCCGCCTCTTTGATAATGCGGGGAACGGGAAGAAACGGTTCGAGTTCCTTAGTGCAACAGCATGGGCCGCAGCCTGGTCCGCCGCCGCCGTGGGGAGTAGAAAATGTTTTGTGCAGATTGAGATGGATGACGTCAACGCCCATATCGCCTGGCCGGGCCACACCCACCAGCGCGTTCATGTTTGCACCATCCATGTAAACAAGGCCGCCTGCGTCATGCACGATCCGGCAAATTTCCTGGATGTTTGTTTCGAAGAGACCGAGCGTGTTTGGGTTCGTCAACATTAGACCGGCAACATCGCCGGCGGCGCAAAGCTCACGCAAATGCGCTAAATCGGTCAAACCCTCCGTTGTGGATCGAATCGTCTTAACGGCGAAGCCGGACAAATGCGCAGAAGCCGGATTAGTACCGTGGGCCGAGTCGGGAATCAGCATTGTGCGCCGTTTAGCAGACGCTTCGGCGCCGTCGCGAGCGTCAATGTAGGCGCGAATGATCATCACGCCGGTCATCTCACCGTGAGCGCCGGCGGCAGGTTGCAATGAAACGCCGGCCAACCCGGTAATCTCTGCCAGATCCTCTTGCAGATCATAGATAACTTCGAGTGCGCCCTGCGCGTCTTCAGGTTCGGTTAGCGGGTGTAGTGCTGCGAAGCCGGGAATGCGCGCGACCTTTTCGTTCAACCGCGAATTGTATTTCATCGTGCACGAGCCGAGCGGATACATGCCCTGATCGATCGAGTAGTTCCAGGTGGACATGCGAACGAAGTGACGAATGACGTCCACTTCACTTACCTCCGGTACACCGTCGAGATCGTCGTCTCGCAGAAACTCTCGCGGGACAATTTCGCTGATCGGCTGCTCGTCGACGTCGAGCGGCGGCAAGCGATAGCCGATGCGTCCCGGCTGCGAGCGCTCGAATATTAGTGCCTCGTTCGGATTGATGTGCGTGGTAACTTTAGTGATCTCGGATTTCATAAATCGACTATTTAATCCTAACGCAAACTGTTAGCTTGCGGTGTGGTCGACCGTTTGGCCGGGTCCGCAAACTAACAGTCTGAGTTACCTTGTCCCTTGCGATGCGAGCGCCTCAACCAGGGCATCAATTTCGGCGCGTGAATTCATTTCCGTTACGCAAATAAGAAAGTCGTTGGACCGATCGGAGTAATAGCGAGACAACGCCAGGCCAGCCGTGATGTTTTTTTCCAACGCCAAACGAGAAAGCAATTGTTTGGCTGCCACCGGCGCGCGCACCACAAACTCATTGAAGCGCGGCGCGGTGAAGGGAATCGAAAACCCCTCAAGCTCGCCAATTCGTTTAGCAGCGTACGCAGTTTTTTGTGCACACTGCCCAGCCACTTCCTGAAGTCCGCGCCGACCCATAGTTTCCAGGTAGACAGTCGCCGCCAAAGCGATCAAACCTTCGTTAGTGCAAATGTTTGAAGTGGCCTTCTCGCGGCGAATGTGCTGCTCGCGCGTCGCGAGGGTCAAAACAAATCCGCGACGTCCTTGCTTGTCGTATGCCTCACCAACTAGACGTCCCGGGATCTGACGCGCATATTTCTCACGCGTTGCGAAAAGGCCGACATATGGCCCACCAAAGGATAGCGGAACGCCAAACGATTGCCCCTCGGCAACCACGATGTCTGCCCCACAAGCTCCCGGCGACTTTAACAACCCAAGCGACATGGACTCTGTAATGGCCACGATTAGCAGTGCGCCGACCGAATGCGCCTTTTCTGCTAGTGCGGCCACGTCTTCAATGCAACCAAAGAAGTTTGGCGACTGAACAACGAGTGCAGCGGTCTTGTCGTCAAGCAGCTCTGTGGCGTCTGTTGCTTGACCGGTTTCAGGATCGTTTGGCGCATGTAGCAGTTCAATTCCAGCATGCTGGACGTAGGTGCTTATGACTTCAAGATACTCCGGATGTATCGCGCCGCAGGCCACGACTTTCGATCTCTTCGTAACCCGCTCGGCCATCAATACTGCTTCCGCAAGCGCGGTTGATCCGTCATACATGGAAGCGTTAGCCACTTCCATGCCGGTCAACTGGCAAACGAGCGTTTGGAATTCGAAGATTGTCTGCAGCGTGCCCTGGGCTATTTCCGGCTGGTATGGCGTGTAGGCTGTGAAGAACTCCGAGCGCGAAATGATGTGATCAACTATCGTAGGGATGTAATGCCGATAGGCGCCGGCGCCGACGAAGTTGGTTCGTTTCGCTCCCGTATTGCGAGCCGCGAGTTGATCAAAGCCGGCGAGAAGCTCGATCTCGGAAAGAGCTCTGGTCGTGTTTAGATTCCGTGCCAGGCGTAGATCTTCGGGAATGGAATCAAATAAATCTGCTGCCGAGTTTAAGCCGACCTGGTGAAGCATCTCGGTCCGCTCTTCAGGCGAGTTGGGAATGTACCGCAATTTTACTCTGTCTCAGCTTTCGTAAAATCTTCATATTCGGCGGCAGTCAAAAGACTGTCGACTTCACCAGGGTTCGACATTTGAACGCGAATCATCCAACCCTCGCCATATGGATCCTGATTAACTTTTTCCGGCTCATCGCCAAGCGTTTCATTGATGGCACCTATCTCACCAGACACCGGTGAGAACACTTCTGAAACCGCTTTAACGGATTCGACTGATCCAAAAGATTCATTAGCAGCGAAGTCATCGCCCACTTTGGGCAATTCGACGTAAACCACGTCGCCAAGTGAATCCTGGGCATAGTCGGTGATCCCGACGACGGCAACGCTGCCCTCTACTCGAACCCACTCGTGGTCTTTGCTGTAGTGTAAATCGTCAGGGATGTTGGCCATGATTCCTCCAGGTGTTTTGGATTTGCAATTCCAAAATGAACTTTGATCCTAGAACTTTGTACTTCGCGCTATGGGTGTCGGACTTTTAACCTCCTAACTAAGGAGAAACGAAGTTCAAAGCTCCAAGGTCAAAGGTCATACGACCCCTCAAGCCGAGCGTTCGCGCCTATAAAAAGGTGTCTTTACAATCCGGGCGCCTACTGGTTTGCCACGCACGTCGATTTGAATCTGTTGATTCTCGTTTGCAAACGCGGTTGGAACGTAAGCCATTCCGATATTCTTTTTCAAATAGGGAGCGGGACTTCCCGATGTGACTGTGCCGATGCGTTCGCCATCGACTACCACGTCCTGTCCGTCGCGCGCTATTCCTCGTTCTGTCACTTCAAATCCCACCAGCCGCTTCCGCACGCCTTCCGCTTTTTGTTTTGCCAGCGCTTCGCGACCGATGAAATCGCCTTTGTTTAGTTTGCAGATCCAGCCAAGGTTCGCTTCCAGCAGCGTCGTGGTTTCGTCGATTTCGTGGCCGTAAAGCGCCATGCCAGCTTCCAGCCTAAGTGTGTTGCGAGCCGCGAGGCCGCAGGGAAGGACGCCAGTGTCCGATCCGTAATTTCCTGCCTCGAGCAGTTTGTTCCAAATCTGCTCGGCCTTGCTGGCGTCGGCGTAAACTTCGAAGCCATCCTCTCCCGTGTAACCGGTGCGCGAAACAACAGCCGGTTCGCCGTCAACCTGGCCTTCGGCGAAGTGGTAATACTTAATCTCCGAGAGAGGGAGGTCCGTCACCCGCGCGAGAATCCCAAGCGCATCCGGTCCCTGAAGCGCTAACTGACAATAATCAGAGCTGGCGTTCTCAAGTTGGGCAGCTTCATTTCGTCGATGCGAGGTTATCCAGTTCCAGTCTTTTTCGGTAGTGCCCGCATTCACGACCAGGAGGAGGTGATCGGCGGCAAACCGATAGACCAGCAGATCATCAACCACAGTGCCTTCCGGAGTTGTGAGCGCTGAATATTGCGCCTGGCCGTCGATCAGTTTAGACGCATCGTTTGAAACGAGGTAATTAACCAGAGCGATGGCGTCGGCGCCACGAGCGTCAATCTCGCCCATGTGAGAGACATCAAAAAGGCCTGCATGTTGGCGCGTACGCAGGTGCTCCTCGATCGTGCCGGCGGGATATTGGACCGGCATATCCCAGCCGCCGAAATCGACCATGCGGCCGCCCATGCTGCGATGGACGGAGTTGAGCGGAGTTCGTTTGAGTTCTGAAGCGGCGGCAGTCACGCGTGTCTTTTCAGACTAATTCGATAGCCCGATGCTGATCAGAGTCTTTAATGAAACAGGGTGAAGGCGCAAACTAACACGCGCAGTGCAGTGCGTCAAGCGAGTCTCTCGGCAGGTACTGATGCACTTTGAACGATACGCACAATGGAACGTGCGGTCCAATGAGGTCAGTACCACCCCGCGGTGGCGGTGGGTTCTCCATGCGAAGGTAGATGATCAACAGGATAGTGCGCAGACCGACGTATCGCTAGGAAGACCCACCCGCTACCGCGGGGTGGTACTGACCTCATGGCGCGGCAATGCTAGTTACTATACAGTCTCTGTTAAGCGACCGGGTTGGCTAGAGAATCCATGGGGCAGGGCGGTCAGTGTGGGCGGCGTAGCGGTGTAAGAATCAGAAACTTCGATCGCGCACATCTACCTTCTGCACGGTGAAGACCACTCGCATCGTGTCTGGACGACGATCCAATGATGCCGGAACGAAAGCCGCGCTCTGTCGCAGGGCGACTTCAAAGTCGGCTAGCATCTGACGGTCGCGTGGCGCTTGTACCACGTCTGCCAGCGACGCTGCTCCGTTACTGAACACATCTGCGACTACAATCATATCGTCGCCATCCTGATTCACGTTGTGCAAGTGCGCATACGAGCCCGTCAGCGCGGCGAGTGCGCCGCCCGGATTAAGGCTGGGTGATTGCTCGGCAAACGGGGCCCGTCGCGCAGAAAAGTCCTCCGAACTTACCGGCTCATACAGGTTAAAACCAGGGCTTGAACGAAACACCTTGACGGTCTCCATTTGCCGTGCAGCTCTTTGCAGGGCAATGAAGTGGGGACTGAGTCCGACAAACATCGAGAAGAACAAAACTACTGATGCAAACGAACCCACACCGTAAGGCATCAAGCGCGGCTCAAGCCACAAGGCGACGCGTTCACGAAGCGAGCGTTCAGGAAACTGCCGGCGCGCGGCGGCTTCAATCACCAGGACATCAGTAATAGCTGACGACAGGTCGGCCGGCGCAACGGGACGAGCCAGTTGCCTTAAGCTGCGGCTAAGTGAGCGCAACTCGGCAGCATGGGCGCGACAAACGGGGCAGCGGTCGAGATGCTCATCAATCGTGACCCGCAGGGGCAGCGACAAAACATCATCGATAAACTGTGAAAGCAGTTGTGTTGTTTCTTCGCAAGACATAGATCATTTCCGATTATCAATTCCCGATTGCGGATTGAACTCTTAACGCTGCTCTCAAACCGGCAATTGGTAATCGCCCATTGGCAATGTGCTGGATGGCCGGCCGACCCCGGCTGCTCCGTTTGTTAAAAAAGAAGCACTCCGGCTAGTTTCATAACTCAAAGTAAGTTCGTTAATTTCGAGCGACGCTTCCACGGGTGTTGCTGGCCACGTTTCAAATTCGCTTTTCATCTTCGAGTTACTCATTGTCTGTTCTGCCGTTTTCTCACTTCGACCCATTTGGCACCGAGTTTTATGTGAGCCGGGGCGGGTCGGCCATCCAAAACGATTTTTGATTTCCGATTGCCAATTGCCGATTAGTCCGAAGTTTAAAGCTCGACCTCATTCAATCGGCAATTGGCAATTGAAAATCGGCAATTACAAAGATCCTTCCAGCTTCTGTTTTAATTCCTGGCGGCCACGCGCCAGTCGCGACTTCACAGTTCCAACATTAATTCCCAACGTCGTGGCAATTTCTTCATACGTAAAGCCTTCGATGTCTCGCAGTATTAGCGTTTCTCGATAGGCTCGGCCGACTTTCTGCAGCGCCGCTCTTAAAGCTACCTCGCGCTCGTGCGCCAGGGTTTGCTGCTCGGGATTTTGGCCCGACTCAGCCAGTGTCGCGATCCGCGTCTGATTAGACTGACCCTGCGTTGCATCGAGCGACACTGTCGCGTCTCGGCGGCGTCTGCGCCACCAGCGCCAGCGATTTCTGGCCTGGTTAATGGCGATGCGATAGATCCAGGTTCTTAAGTCGGCGTCGCCCCGAAACCGATCAATGCTCTGGAAAGCCCGCAAAAACGTCTCTTGCGTCAGGTCGCGCGCCTCCTCGCTATTCTCGGTCAGCCGGAAAAGCAGACCATAGATTTCGCCGGAACGTTCGGTAACCAGCTCCTCAAAAGCTGCTGCTTCACCTCGCTTTAATCTTTCAATGAACTCAGTCTCAGCTGAGGGTCGCACTTCCGCCACGGCTGCGGGTGCAACCTCCTCTAACTCCATTGGCCGGAGGGCTATTGGCTCTCCGTAGCTCACTTGTTACCCCCTGGGGATGGAATCGGAGTAGCTGACGGCCCCTGCCAATTCCAGACAGTAGGGTTGGCAGTCGCGTGGTTAGACACCAGACTCAGACAATTTGTTCCCAAGTTTTTTGCTCCCCATGTCACCCTGTGTTTGGATGCGCGCCCGGTTTTCAACGCTGCAATTACTTCGGCAAACGCCCGGCTTGACAAGCTTTCCGAGCGGCCATTACAGTGATGATTTCGCCAATCATACACCTGAAAGAACGCAGTCCTCTATATGGACTTGCGAGAAAGAACGAAGTGGCCAAATACAAAAAGAAGCGCGCACGCGAACTCCAGCACGACAAATTTCGGGACGCCGCCGGAAGAATTTTTGACCGTGTGGCCGATCGTCTGGAGGGCAAGGGCAAAGCGATCATATATGGGCTGGGTTTACTAGTAGTCGTGCTGATAATTGTGGGATTCGGAGTGTCGTTACATCGAAAACACACCAACGAAGCGCTCCAGGCCTTGGGCCGCGGAATCGAGATTATGGGGCAACCCCTTGCTTCCGAACCGGGCGCCGAGCCCAAAACTGTGAGCTTTGCGAGTCAACAGGAGCGCGCCCAGAAGGCAATCGATGAGTTTCAAAAAGTTGCTGCCAAATACGGCGATCCTTACAAGACTGAAGCACAATACTTCATTGCTACTAATCTGCTTTCTATCGATCGCGACAAAGCAGTGAACGAACTCGCCGAGGTTAGTAAAGCGAGCGAGGCAGAGCCTGCGACACTTGCCAAGTTTGCACTTGCCCAGACGAAAGAGGCGGACGGGAAGTACGATGAGGCCGCCAAACTTTATTCCGAGTTGGCCGCGTTGAGCAGTATCGTCGTTACACCGGAGACTGCAAATTTGGGGCTCGCTTCAGTCTATGAGAAGCAGGGCAAGAAGAAAGAAGCCGTAGACTTGCTTTTCAACATCGTCGACGCGTCACGAAAAGTCAGGGACACAGATGGCATGCCTATTCCGGCATCCGCGGCAGCTAGAGAAGCAACGACGAAACTTCAAAAACTCGACCCGGAGCGCTACGCGAAGCTGACTCCCGAAACACCCAGTGGAGAGATTCCGTTCTGACCACTCCGAAAACCGATCTAGTACAGTCAGGGTCTCAATTCAAGCCAGGCTCCTGGTTCGCAGTCCAAGTTCTGTCTGTTCCTGAATGGACAACATTACTCACTCACTGATAGGACTGACAGCGGCCAAGGCCGGCTTGGACAAGCTATCACCCGGAGCCACCACTCTTTGCGCCCTCGCTGCCAATTCCCCTGACGGCGATATCCTGGCCCTTATCTTCGGAGGGCGCTGGACATACCTGCAGCAGCATCGCGGCATCAGTCATTCAATCGTCGGGGTATGCCTGCTTGCACTGGCGTTGCCATTGATCTTTTACTTTGGAGATTTGCTCCTCGCCCGGACGCGCAAACACGGACGGAGGGTAAAGCTGCCGGGCCTGCTCCTTGCCTCAGCCATTGTCACTGCTACGCACCCACTCCTGGATTGGGCAAACAACTACGGTGTCAGATTCCTTCTGCCCTGGAATCCCAAGTGGTTCTATGGCGATTTTATTTTCATCATCGATCCATTCATCTGGGTGATTCTTGGCGGCGCTGCTTTTCTTCTGACAGCAAAAACGAGAAAAAAACTTATCGCCTGGGGCATCATCGCTCTCGTTTCCACTGTGCTGGTACTGCTGGGCCTGGGCCCAATGTTCTCGGCCAGAGGGATAGCGCTTCGTCTTCTTTGGATAATTGCCCTGCTTGTTCTTGTTAATCTTTATCAGCGCAACTTCGGCGCCCGCGTAGGCGCCAAGCTGGCGATTGCAGCGCTGGCGACAATTGCGATTTACTGCTCCGCCCTGGCTGCCACTCATTTTGTTGCCCTGCGCCGGGCAAATCTTCAAGCGATAACGATCGCCAACGACAAGGCCGAGAAGTTTATAAGGGTCGCCGCGATGCCAACTGTAGCCAACCCGGCTGAGTGGCTCTGTGTGATGGAGACTGACCGCGCCACGTACCGGTTCAAGTTATCTCTGCTGGCAACGCAAGCAGGCGACCTGGATTTGGTTCGTTACGGAAAGCCCGACGGATCAGACGCTCAGATCGTTGCGCAGGCGGCACGCGACAGTCGCTCACACGCGTTTTTGGGCTTCGCAAGGTTCCCTGTGGTGCAGGTGATAGGTGAAGATTGCGCAAGTCAAACTCTCGTTCAGTTTGCCGACTTGCGTTACACTGAACCAGGGAAAGGGCGAGGAACGTTTTCTCTGGATGTGCCGGTCGAGTGTCCGGTTCTTGAAGAAAATAATAAATGAGCGAAACCGATCAAATAGACACTCTAAAGGCGCTCACCGAAGTTGCGCGAGAGCGCGAGCAGCCGCGGATGGGATTCCGACTGGCCAGCGTGAGGGTTTCTCCTGGTTCCTACCTCGCGGCAGCCAGTGTTCTAACCTTCGTCTCAGTGTTGTTGCTGCGATCAGAGCGAGACTTGTTAGCGTTAACTTGCGTTGTTATTGCCTGGCTCATCATTCCGGCTCTAGCCTTGACTGACCGGATTGAATTTGATGGACAGTTTCTCGTTCGACGCGGTCTCGGGCCGTATCTGATGCGCCACATTGCCGGCCGCCAAAAGAAACTGAGTATTGAGGATTTCGAGAAAGTGGACACTCAAGCGGTCCGTACGCTGAGGCGGGGCGGCCGGGTGCGTTACCGTTATCGCACGATGATCGTCGGTAAAAACACAGAGTTTACTTTTGCCTCTGGCGGTCGCGGCTACCGCCAGATGGTCCGACAACTCTTCCCACTGATCCACCAGGATAAACTTGATCTCCGCACGATGGAATTGCGTGACTTTCTCTGCGAGCCCAAACCTCTCAATCATCAAGTTCATTCTCTCCAGCTTGCCTCCGCGGAAGTCCTTGACGGCGCCACTTTGGATTTCAAACTCGGTGGTAAAAGAGAGAAGTCTCAAGATGAAAAGGAATGTGCCGAAGCGGCAGTTCTAGATCATGAACGGGCCGTATTGTTGGGACAGGTGGGCAACAAACTCAGAATCGCCGGTCGTTTGAATGAGGCGCGCGAAGCCTTCAGGCGAGCCTTGATTGTTGTGCCCAAAGATGGACGACTGATTTTTCAGTTTGCGCGTTTGCTGAGATCTCAGGCAAGCAGTTTGAGCGATCGCAAACTGTTATCGAGGGGACGGGCCGCCCTGCGTCTCTCAGCAATGCGCGCTGAGAACGAGCCTGAATTGTTGGCGCTGGTCGGTGAGAGCTTTCTCGAATGGGGCGAAACTATGCGGGCGCAAAGCAGTTTTCAGAGAACCATCGAACTGCAGCCAGAGAATTTTCGGGCGCGCCTGGGTCTCGCAAACCTGGCCCTGCGCGAAGGGAAGCTGGCACATGTCATTCATCAGTATCGTGATGCCGCGAGTACAGCCTCAGATACGGCGTTGACTCGGCACGCCAAAAGGGAAGCGGACTACTACGCAATGCTAAACGACGACGACGACTACCTTAGTGCAGAGTTGCAGCGGATCAACTGGCTGCAACATTTTCTCAAAGTGCGCCGACTGGCTGCGCGCGTCACCAATGCCAGCATCCTGGTGGCTCTGATTGTTCCTTACTTTGATCCGGCGGTTGCCGGGGTTTGCTGGTCGCTTGCTTCCGCGGCGCTGATCGCCTGGATCTCCAGCCTCTTCGCAATCCGACTTCTAGCCAAGAGACGTACGCCACGCCTCGAAATAGGATAGAGCCTTTGGGTCATTTTCAGGCCTATCGTCCCATAAACCTGACGGCACTTTCATCCAATTGGTGAAAAGTTTGTGATTAAGCATGCAAAGGGATTCCATCGGGACAAGTCAACTATAAGTGTAGCCTTTGTGCGCTCAGTAAACACGTCCGAAGATTCTTGTTTTTTCTAACAAAGTTTCCAACCATAACCAGCAGGTCTTTGACCTCCGATGCGCGGTAAGTCTTTGACTTAACGAAGGCCGTTTACTAACTTTCCGGTCTATGACCGGAACTCAAGGATCGTAGACCCTTAAGAATTTTCATAAAACCTGCGGCAAGTCGGAGACTTGCCGCGCATCGGAGGTCAAAGACCTTGCTGGACTCGCTGCGCAGCGGAGAGAACCATGCGGTCTGGGAGGGACGACGGACTGGGTTTGAAAAACTTTGTCAAAAACAAAACTTCGCGATTTTGCTTACACAGAGTGCACAAAGGCCGGACAGAGGTTTGAGCTTCCGACCGCCGGAGTAGGCGACAGCCATTTATCATGCGTGAATCGTAGCCGGGCGAAACCGATTAAGTTGTTTTGGAACCCGCAGCAGTATTTCCGGTTTTCTTCGATGCCGGCTTGGCGGAACTCTCTGATTTTGTGTCACGCGTCGGTCGCGTCCTTGATTGGTCCGAAGAACCACTTTCCGTTGAGGGCTCGATTGTCGCGGGTGTTTCCGCAATCGCCGTCGCCGCTCTGACTTCGTTGTTCTTCACCGGCTCAGTTGGACTCGGAACGATAGTACGAGACTGTTGTTCGAGGGATGAAGCTACGGCAAACGTCCGAGTCGGTTCGGGACTCAGCAGCGCGTCCCAGCGATAGCGTGGCGCTTCACGACGTTCATCGAGTCGCCTGAATACGAGATTTGTAACCGCTTGAGTAATCCAGTTGTGATAGAACTCTCCAACTGAAGCCAACTCCGCATCCGGCGCCGGGTTCATGAAATCAATTGCATAAGGAATGCCGTCCTTGATCGCAAACTCCACCGTGTTGAGGTCATACCCGAGCGCGGTGCAAAGCGTGCGGACGTCCTGGCGGACGCGCTCCGCCAATTCCGGAGCGAGATAATCCGGATTGTGAATATACTGCTCGCCTGACAAGTAAGGCTTTCTGGGATCGTAAGCCATGATCATCACTTCCTGCTGGCCAACGCAGTAGCAGCGCACAAACTGATCGAAATCAATCGATTCTTGCAAGGTCATGCAGAGAGTTCCCGTCTGATCGTATTCCGACCAAAGCTCCTCGAGCGAATTGATCTTGGAGACGTTCTTCCAGCCGCCACCGTCAAAGGGTTTCAAGAACGCCGGCAGACCCACGTAATCGACAATGCCTTGCCAATCGAGCGGAAACTCGAGGTTGCGCAGACTCTCGCTCACGATGCCAGTCATGTAGTCCTTCTGAGGCAACAGAACTGTCTTAGGAACTGCCACGCCTAGTTTTTGCGCAAGGGAGTAGTTAAAAAACTTGTCGTCGGCCGACCACCAAAACGGATTATTAATGATTATCGTTCCCTCAAGCGCCATTCGCTTCAGTGTAGCCCGATAGAATGGAACTTCGTGGGAAATACGATCGATAACGAGGTCATAACGAGGCGGGCCGTCGTGTCTGATTCCACCCAGTTTTATGAAGTCGGCGATAACTTTTCCATTGCCGCGTTCATTAATTTTACTGAGAAGCGCGTCCGGAAAAGTTTTCTCACGCCCTACCAATATGCCAACCCTCTTCATACTTCACCTGTCCTTTTAGTGTGACCGGCAATTTTGCACCAGCCTCATTGGGCCGGCACGACCTGACTTTGTCTTGATCAACACAGGAGAATGCCGAGGCCTGATTGAAAACCAAGGAGACTACGATTTAACCCGAAGAGTTGTCAAACAAGCATGAAGCAAAGTAGTGGGTCGGTTTGGCGTTTGCTAGCTAGGATTGGTTTGGAGAACCGTGCGCGGTAGCGCCGGATGCTAAAGTCAACTTCAAACATTTGCCCAGTGGCAGCATCCGCACAAGCGAAGGCTGGAAATTAATAGGTGATGTGTAACAAGTCTCTTCCGCCAATCCTCGTATAATCACTACGCCAAAGTTGACTCTAGCATCCGGCCCTACCGCGCACGGTTCGGCATGGCGTGCGTTGAAGTTGACTTTAGCATCCGGCGCTACCGCGCACGGTTCTGCATGGTCTGCGCCTCTTATTTATCAAACTGTACCACTACCTGAAGCAAAGGCACTGATGCAGTTTAGAGTTCAGGCTCTAGCTTGCGTCTCGAAACGGCGGCCTAGATGCTATCACCCCACGCGGGCTGCCCGGCGGGGACCCGGGGGTTGAACTCCGAACTTCCGGCTTGAAACTGCATCAGCACCTGAAGCAACAGGCATCTGTCGGCTGCTAAATGGGCATCAATTAAGTGGTTTCCCAAAGTCCTTGAGCGGGATGGTGTGTTACAATTCGCGCTCGAATGCCCAGTTTCTGTGTTAACTGATTTCAGATTTCTAGAGACCCTAAAGAGGAGAAATACTTCTTGCGCCGCTCATTCACAGCCTTCACTTTCGCGCTCCTGCTGAGTTGCGCCAGCCCGCAAATTAGTAGCGTGGCCCTTGCTCAGCAACCGACCCCAACTAACCCGCCACCTGACAAGAAAACAGATCAGAAGGTGGATAAAAACCAGAAGAACTTCACCGCAGAACAGATTGCTGAGTCGTCCATATTTCTCTACGGGAGCCGTGCGCTGCTGGCGCAAATCCGGCGGAATGGCGTCGAGCGAGGTCGAATCTGTAAGCCAACCTGTGAAGGCAGTAAGACTGAAGAAGCCGCTTATGAACGACGCTTTATGCGCGGTGAGAGCATGGATCAAGACAAGATCCGGCTCGATCAGAAAATGCCAACGCTGGAGTATTCCCTGGTTTATGGCGGCGGCGGACGTCTGTGGGGCATCATTAATGGAGCCTCGTTCACCCCCCGACAAGACGCCGTGAGCACCTTCCTGTCGCAAGTTCGCCATAGCCTGGATACCTTATTGAGATACAAAGAAAACGGTTCGACCCTCAGTTTGGTGGGCAAGGATAAGCAGAAGGGGCTGGATCTTTACGTCCTCGATGTGATCGACAAAGACAAACAATCTACTCGTTATTACCTTAGCGCGAAGACGCTCCACGTGCTCTGGCTCGAATACGAGGAGCCCGCGCCCGGAGGATCCACGCCATTAAAGTATTCCCGCAAGTACATGGATTACCGTTACGCCCAGGGTACGCTGGTTCCTTACCGGAGCGTATTGCTGGAGGAAGGGAAGCAAATACAGGAAACGCGGATCCTCAACGTCACTTACGGTATCAAGCTTGACGACGCGCTATTCAAGAGTCCTGAGGCATAGGTAAACCAATTTGTTAGATTGCAGCGCTGCTGGCCGCTCGACGGAACGCCAGCCAAGCCCCGCAAAATTGATAGCATGCGCTAGGTTCCGGCCACTCCTCAGACCGATGGTGCCACTCAACTGAACCGCAGCCAAGCCCCCGCAAACTAACAGTTTGCGTTACACAGGCAGCTTTTCATCCAACCCTTTGGGAACCTCTTGCCAGTTCGAGCGTGTATAAACCGCGGAGGGTCATCGGTCAGGGTATAATAGGGGTTCAAGTGACCGCTCCCGCTGTGAAGTCGGTAAGTCGCTTAGTTGCGGCGCGTATTGTCAACAATAAGGAACTCGTCAGCGCGTGTGAGAGCCTACCTGCCCTGATGGACACACTTACTACGATCGAAAACCTTGGCTTCGCCACAGTCGTGCGGCACGAAGTGGTTGCGGATCCAACGACGGACCACGCACTCCTCGAAGCCACGCGGACGGGCGACGAGGATGCCTTCGCCGAACTGGTGAGCCGTTATCGTAACCAGATTACGAGTTACATCTATCGCATGACTAACGACTATGACGGGGCGGTTGATCTGGCGCAGGAAACATTTGTGAGAGTTTACCGGGCAGCTGAACGATACCAGACGACCTACGCGTTTTCGACTTACATTTACCGGATAGCAACTAATCTCGCGATTAGTGAACTTCGCAAACGGAAGCGCCGCAAGCTGGTTTCTTTGACAGGTTTTTTTCAATCGAAGGATGGCGCGGAACCGCAGGAGTTTAACCCAGCCGATCAGAAGCCGTTGCCCGATACGGAACTGGTGGATGCCGAACGTCGCCATGCCGTACAACGCGCCATCAGCACGTTACCGGAAAAGTATCGTGCGCCGCTCATCCTGCGCGATGTAGATGGGAAGAGTTATGAGGAGATCTCGCGCATTCTGGAAACGAGCGAAGGGACAGTTAAGTCCCGCATTAGCCGCGCGCGAGGTTTTTTGCGGGAGAAGATGAGAGCTTATCTCTGAGGAGTACTATGAAAAGTATGAACTGCCGAAACGTACGAAGCGAAATCGAAGAAGCGGTTGCGGGTGACTTGCTAAGTCCGACTGTGAATGAGCACTTGAGGAGTTGCGTTGCCTGCGAAACGCTCTTACGAGAACAGACTAGTTTGCGGACGTTAGTTGCTAGTCTTGGTACCGTCGAGGCGCCCGGCGATTTTGATTTCCGCTTGCGAGCCCGTCTGGCCGGCGAAAAGCGTGGGCTTGCGCAACCTTTTGCGCTGGGAAGTTTCTCATTTGGTTTTCGTTCTGCCATCGTAGCTACAGTTCTGCTGCTTGTAGGATCTGCGCTCACGTTCGTCACCTTCAAGACGCGCTCGGGTGATTCGTTATCTCCAGGCGTGGCGACGAATAAACCAAACGTCGCACGGGATCAGACTGAGGTCACGCCAAAAAGTGTGGAGGCTATCTCGACTAAAGGAGCGCAGGTTTCACAGCCGGGTGATAGAAGCATCGTAAAAGCAGGCGTGAGTTCACCAGCGGGAACGCTTTCGCCTTCTCCCAGGCGTCGTGGATTGAATCGCCTCGAGCTTGCAGACTTACGAGACCTCAATCGCCAGAGAACGCGAGATCTAAGTAGCTCGCCGGCGCCGGTGTTAAAGCGCGATCAGCTTGCCGAAGTTTATCCGGCGCCCGCTTTCCCTCTCGCCGGCGGATATCAGTCATTAAAAGTTTCGTTGGACGATGGCCACGGGATTTCACGAACGATCTCCCTGCCTACCGTTAGTTTTGGTTCACAGCGCTCTTTGTCACAAGGCGCATCTCCGCTGATGGCGTCAGCGAGAGGCGCATGGTGAGTGATAGGGGTTGCTGTCAGGTAGCGTAAGTATTCACGAAGATGACCAGGAAATGAGAACCCAGAAGACGATTAACCTATTCACACTTGTACTCCCGGCCGCATTCCTAGCCGGTTTGTTTTGCCTTCAGTCAACGGCACAAACGGCAACGCCTTCGCCGCAGCCTCGAAAGACCACCACTGCCACTACTGTCGGTCGAGTCATCCTGGAAAATAAACCTGCGGCGCCACAGGTGGTAACCATTCTGCATAGCCTTAGCGGATTGAAGGTTTTTCGTCTATTGATTCGTTCCCAGGAACAAATTGAGGCTATTGCTAAGCTCGACCAGGCTTTTGATATGGCCGGCGAAGTTCACACTAGTGTGATTGCCGGACTTGCCCTCGACGACGGGCATACGATCGCCGCGTGGCTTCCGGAAGCAGAAGCTGAGATGCCACCGTCGGCTTTTCAATTTGCGCCGCGAGTGCCTGAGCCGCCGCAAGTTCCTTCAACTTCAGATCCCTCTACAAAGGCCGCGCCGCTACCAGGAAAAGCGCCAATGGCTCTTCCAGGCATGCCAGCGATCAACATTCCGGGAAACCTTCTTGAGCCTGCGGATCTTCGGGTGATCACTCGCGACGGCAAAAGGATCATGGGCCGTTACGTTGGCCTTGACGGACTCACCGGGTTGTCACTAATTAGTCTGACCAACGGTAGCCTGCCGCAAAGGGTCGATTCGGAAGAGGAGACGATAACCGTCGGTCAACGACTTCGTGTGATTGGGCCTCAGCCTGCTCCGCGCGCTGAAACGGGCGCGAAGACTCCGATGTATGTTCGCATCGGAGAAACGGAGGCAATGATCATCAACGTAAATCGTTCTCCGTCCGGAGGGGTTGCTCGCGTCAAGATTAAATCAATGAAGTTATCGCCGGTGAATATTGGCGGCATAGCAATTAGCGAAGCCGGAGAGACACTGGGAATTGTCGATGCGGTAGAAGGTAGCGAGGCGACGATAGTTCCGGTGGCTCTCGTACGAATGGCCGCTAAGCGGGTGATGGCGCGACAAGCCAGCGTGCCTCGACCCTGGCTTGGAATTCGCGGTGAGCCTGTTGGTGCTGTCTCGCTGGAAAAGATTTTGCGAGTTGGCTGGGAACTCGAGCGTGCGCGCGAGCTGGCTCAGAAGCGCCAGGGAATTCTGCTCACTTCTGTGGCCCCGGGAAGTCCTGCTGCGCTCGCAAAACTCAAGCCCGGTGATGTGATACTTAGTGTTAACAACGGACACGTGCGCAACGCGGATGATTTCTCGTGGCTATTAGACGAGGTCGCACCTGAAATCCCGGTACTCTTCACAGTGGCTCGTCCAGGTAAAGATGTTTCCGAAGCGGTCGAGATTAAGCTAAGCGAATCGCCGTTTGGCATAAAAGGGTTTGAAGAGCATATTCCCAGGGCCTACAAGCCCAGGTTGCTAAGGGCTGAAGGCGTAGAGTCTATCCTTCTTAAGCCACGGGTCGCTTCACGCTTCGGTTCCACAGGCGGATTGCTGGTGGTTTCGGTTCAGCCGGCAACCGATGCGTTCAAGGCCGGACTGCGACCGGGTGATGTGATTGAATCCATCGATGGACAGCCTATCTTCTCCGGCGCCTCCGCTATCACGCTACCGAAACACCCTGGCGCGACCTCGACCTGCGTCGTAGTACGGAATAAAGAAAAACTAGTGGTTACCTTGAGGTATGCGACGAACCACTATTCGACGGAGCCAACACCTTAAGGGCGACGTTGCCGACGGCGCTGATACAGTTTCCAATTGGATCAAATCTCGTTACTGCTGCGGCTTGGCCGAGAGTGTCCGATAAACTTCAGTTTGTCGATTGGGTCCGATAACGACAAGCTAAAAAGCTTATCGGACCACGGCTAAGCCCGTAGGCGCAACAGCGCTGAAACTGCATCAGCACCCCAACGACGGCAATGGGAGTGTCGATGAGAGTGTCCGATAAACTTCAGTTTGTCGATTGGGTCCGACAACGACAAGCTAAAGCTTATCGGACATTAAACTGACCTCCGACCTTCTTTCGATGGTCATAGACCGCGAATGTTAGTTGAACTTACGGCAAGTCAGAGACTTGACGCGCATCGAAACGGCTAAGCCCGTAGGCGCAACAGCACTGAAACTGCATCAGCACCCCAACGACGGCGATGGGAGTGTCGATGAGAGTGTCCGATAAACTTCAGTTTGTCGATTGGGTCCGATAACGACAAGCTAAAGCTTATCGGACATCAAAACTTACCCACCTTCCTCAAGACACCAGCATGGCCGCCTTCCGACATGCTGTGCTACTCTACCTCCTTCCTGAATTAGCGATTGCCCAGCAAACTTAACTTTGTCGAACTGTCCATCAAGAATACAGAATAACCGCCAACGCTTATGTTGCATGACGCCGTTTTGCGCTATCACGATTTACTTCGCGACGACAGCCTCGTTGAGTCTTCGCGCGCCGTACTCGACGAAGGTCTCGAGGAGTCGAAGTTAATCTTTGGCGGCCGCCGACTTTCACCTTACCTGCGTCCACACTTTGTCACTCAACAGGACTTCACCCGCATTGTTCGTATCTGTGAAACGGTTTGGTCTGCAATTCAAAAGGTCAAGGATGCGGCCATTCACGACGACTCAATTGTTAACGATCTTGGGGTAACGGAGATTGAGCGGGACCTTATCAGCATTGATCCGGGTTATCGAGCTGTATCTCCTACCGCGAGGCTCGACTCGTTTCTTACCGACACGGCCTACAGCTTTGTGGAACTGAACGGCGAGAGCCCTGCGGGTATCGCCTACGCCGATGCAGCTTACGATATTTTTTCGCGACTCCCGGTAATGAAGAAATTTGCCGAAACCTATAACGTTCGCCCTCTTTATGGACGTCGCCACCTGCTCGATGTCCTGCTTGATTCCTATGAAGAGTATCTAGGCCGTAAGCCGGACACTGTCCCGCAAATCGCCATCGTCGACTTGAAGGGAATGCCAACTCAAAAGGAATTTGAGCTCTTCAAAGAGTTTTTTGAAAGAGAAGGTTATCCCTCGATAATCTGTTCGCCCGAGGAGCTGGAGTTTGATGGTAATCGTCTGCGCGCCGGCGATTTCCAGATAGACATCGTTTACAAACGATTGCTCGTCAATGAATACCTTCCGATCATGCGTGAGTATCCGGCGTTGCTCGATGCCTACCGCGCCGGGGCAGCTTGCCTGGTGAATAGTTTTCGCTCGAAGCTTATTCACAAAAAAGCATTGTTTGCAGTGCTTACGGACCAGCGGCGAGCGGCGCTATTCAGCAGCGAAGAGCAGGAAGCCATCAGCAAACATGTCCCCTGGACGCGGCTTGTCAGGAAGGAGAAGACTGACTACTTTGGGAAAGAAACCGACCTGCTCGAACACATCAAAGCGAATCGAAACAAGCTGGTACTAAAACCAAACGACGATTATGGCGGTCACGGAATCACGATTGGTTGGAACACCGATGAGCTTCGTTGGGAGGAAGCCTTGCGCAGCGCCCTGGTGAACGGCGATTATCTTGCGCAAGAGCGCGTTCCGACCGCGCGTGAAGTATTTCCTGCGCTCAAGGATGACGGCACAATTGATTTCGCGGAACAACTTGTCGACCTCGACCCGCTATTGTTCAATGGCAAAGTGCGCTCGGCTTTTACCCGGCTCTCGTTTACCGAGGTGGCAAACGTCAGTTCAGGCGGGGGTATGGTCCCGACGTTCATAATCGAGGAAAAGAAATAGTTGGGGACTATGGAAGTGATCAGGAGGTCAACCTTTAGGTTTCCGTTGGCAGAAAACCGGGCGTTAATCGAAAGTGAGTTGGGGTATGGCTGATCCGGCCGCACAACTGAGTCCAATGCTCTGGATGGACCTTACGTACGATTCGAGAGACGCCCTAACGGGTAAACTATCGGGACTGTGGGGAGCAGCGACTGATGAAGATGCCTTCAACGCGTTAGGCGTCGACAAGCAGCAGGCGCTGCTGCTAGTGCTGGCCCGTTTACAAGCTAAAAACCTTTGGCACGTCATCAGTAAAATTGAGAATGTTTACGGCGAGGGTGGAGTCGGAATCGCTTTTTCGGCGTGGCCTATCGTCGAATCGACACTAAGAGCACGCAATGATTTCACGACCCTTTTTGCAAATCACAAAGATACGACCTGCGGCTTTTACGAGAAAGGGCGCGCTGACGCCGTGCTGCATTTCCTTTTTGTGGAAGGGACACCCCGAAAGTGGTTCGTTCATTTCGATCTTTACAGCCCCGTGCATTCGCTTGCCAGCGCCTTTAAACACTTGCGTCACGAGTTTCTTGGCAAACTGACGCCCGATTGGCGAATGATTCAGCAATGTTTCGATGTTTAGAGTGCTGGATGAATAGGAGTCGGAAGCTATGTTCGATCAATTCACCTTAGGCATTGAGGAAGAGTTTCAGATTGTCGACCCGCAAACGCGTGAACTGCGCTCACACGTTTCGGAATTTCTGGAAGAGGGCAAGATGCTGCTCGGCGAGCAGATCAAGCCGGAGATGATTCAGTCGATGGTTGAAGTCGGCACCGGCATCTGCAAAAACATCCAGGAGGCACGGGCGGATATTACCCGTTTGCGCAGCATTATCTCGGGCCTCGCCACAAAAGCCGGATTGAGAATTGTAGCCGCTTCAACGCATCCGTTTTCACGCTGGCAGGATCAGAAGATCTATGACGATGAAAGATACGAGTTGCTCGTCGAGGAGCTGCAATCAGTCGCGCGGTCATTGTTGATCTTTGGCTTGCACGTTCATGTTGGGGTTGCAGATCCCGAGCGACGCATTCATATCATGAACGCGGCCCGTTACTTCCTGCCCCACGTGCTGGCGCTGACAACTTCCTCGCCGTTCTGGATGGGCCACAATACCGGACTCAAGTCGTATCGCAGCGAAATCTTCAAAAAGTTTCCGCGCACGGACATTCCCGACCACTTCGATTCATACAGCAGTTTTCAACGTTACGTCGACCTGCTGGTAAAGACAGGTTGCGTTAACGACGGCAGGAAGATCTGGTGGGACCTCCGTCCTCATCCGATTTTCCCGACGCTTGAGTTTCGTATCTGCGACATACCGACGCGGGTGGACGACACGGTTGCTATTGCCGCCCTGTTTCAGGCGATCGTCGCCAAGCTGACCAAATTGATAGACAAGAATCTTGGTTTTCGCCTGTACCGGCGCATGCTGATTCAGGAAAACAAATGGCGCGCCGTGCGTTGGGGGCTTGAAGGCAAGATGATCGACTTTGGTAAACAAAAGGAAGTGCCGACACGCGATCTGGTGCTCGAGTTGTTGGATTTTGTTGATGATGTGGTAGACGAACTCGGCTCACGCAAGGATATAGAGCATATCCATACGATTCTCGCGCGCGGCACGTCCGCGGAAGAACAACTGCGAGTCTTTGGTGAGAGCAATGACCTGAACGCAGTCGTCGATCGCCTGATTGAGAATACGATGGAAAACGTACCTATCAGGACCGACTTCACGGTGACGGCGCCAGTCACCACGGCCTCTTCAATCTCCAAGTAGCTTTGCAGTTGTTTGCCGGGCGATGCTTAGCGCGGTCTGCGAACCGGCGTCGGTCTGAGGCGCTTTTTAGGCAGCTTCAAGTCCGGGCACTCCGGTTTCTTTTTCATCCATCTCGCGCCCTGCGCAGTGATTTGCAGCAGATCGATTGGCGGACCGACATACTCACTGCGGGCCGCTATCTCAGTTTCCAACAGACGTCGCACTCCCGCGGCCAGCCCGTCATTCCAGAAGCTGGGATTGTCCTCAGGCAAACCCTCAATTGCTTCTGTTTCGCCAAGAAAACGAGTCACCACCGCACCGTTGCAGTCATCCAGGCAGTCGTCGGGAATAACGATCACCCCGATGCCCTGCGCGATGTATGCCATGCGAAACTGTCGCACAAAAACAAGGGGCCGGTTGTTCTCGAAGCCAGCTACTACAATCCGGAGAAAAGTTTGACCCTCCAGCTTAGTGTGAAACTCTTCTTCGGAGTTTCGCCTGACTCGATTCAACTCGACAAAGAGTTCTGCGGTAAGAAAGCCGGTAAGAATATTGACCTTCTCCGCGGCGGTTGCGTCCGGCTTTAGTTGAAGCGACCTGATAACAATTTCCGGGACGTTGAAGCCAGTCGCTTTGTCTTTGAGCAATCCCTCGACAGCAAAGAATAGATTACTGGCTTGCTGAATCTTGCATACCTGGCTGTTTAGTTCCTTGCCATACGTATCGGTTACTTTGCTATCGGCGCCGATGACGATTTCCGAAGGCGTGCGAGCGACGACGATAGTGGTGGCCTTTGTCAGGCTCAACGAAGCTGTCAGGAGAATAGCTGTGATGCCGAACAGTCTTGATATGGTCGGGCTTGTAGTTAGGCGGCTTCTCTGGAGGCCAGCGCTGGCAATACTATCGACGTTACTTACCATTCTTGTTGCGTCTCGCAAGATAATACTGCCACAACATTCTCGCTGCTACTGAACGATACGGTCGCCACGCTTCAGCCATTTCCGCTAGTTGATTTGAATTTGGTCTAGCGCTTAATCGCATCAATTCCGTGGCCGCGATCGCAAGCGCGAGGTCATTGGTCGGCCAGACATCAGGCCGGCCAAGCGCCATAAGCAGATAAATATCCGCACTCCAGGGACCAATACCCTTCAACTTCAGCAATGCAGCCTTGGCATCGAGGTCGTTCATTCGCGAGAGTTGCGCGAGTCGTAGACGCCTGTCGGTTAGCTCCTGGGCCAGGTGTAAGCAATAGGTTGTCTTCTGACGTGTTAGGCCTACGGACTTCAAGTGGGCCTCCCCCAACTCAATCATTCGCGCCGGCTGGAAGGGAATTATGTTCTCTCTCAAGCGGGCAAAGATAGAAGCCGCCGAGGCTAGTGAGACCTGTTGTTCGAGAATGATCTGGACGAGCGTGGGAAAGCCGGGTCGCCGCGCCCAGAGTGGTGGAGGCCCATGCTGCTTGAGAATGGTGGCCAGGTCCCGATCGCGTCTGGCGAGAATCTTTGCAGCGCGAGCGAGGCTAACCTCGTCTAAAACGTGCCGCGCCATAACTAGGCGCGGTGCGCGAGCGCCAATTGCAGGAAATTCTCAAAGAGAATGCGTCCGTCGCGAGATTCGTTTTGATGTTCCCAGCGAGTGCGGCTCTTGTTCCAGTCTTCAAATGATTTTTCCAGATGAAACTGGACAGTGTAGATCAGCTGACCATCGCGGCGTTTGACCATCATCTGATTCCGACAAAGGTAAGAAGTGGCAAGGAGGGTAAAACCTTCCGGCACGCGATCCAGTTGCAGTCCGTGATTTTGCCAAACGCGCAGCACATGCGCCTGCAGCGGGTCGTGCAAGAGGCCTTCAGCCGGGCTATTGATTCCGCGAAAGATCGGATCTTGTGGTTCGGTAATTCGGACAAACCGATATTGATACTCCAGCGGTCGATTTTCACGTTGTTCGTGCTGCTCGAGACGGTCGAGCGTCATCACGTGAGCGCCAAAGCTCAGGCCGACGAGTTGGTGTCCGCCACAGATTGCTAAAACCGGGATAGGATTGGCGCGAATAAACTCGGCGAATGTTTCGATGACTGCCGGTCTGTAATAGTCAAAGTCACGCAACGTACCGCTCAGAACGATCGCGTCCGGCTTAAACTGCCGCGCGGCCGCCGCAACAGCAGCCAGCGGGGTCACCTTGGTGGTAGGAGTTTTTACGAGGCGATCGATATTACTCAAGATGTTTTCAATCGCCATCTTGGCAATGCGCCGCTCGCGTTTGATCTCCAACGACGCGGCATCGCCCCAGTCACTTCTGGCTACGTCCGAGAGGTCATCCTCATCCCGCAACAGACTATCAACCACCAGCACGCGCACTTTATCGATCTGTTTTTCGATTGGTTCGTAACGGCAGAAGGTCTGTTGCTTAAAGGGAAACGGAAGCGCGGCGCCGCTTTCGGCTGTTGCTGGTTCTTCGGTTAGGAATTCCCTCGGCTCTTCGATCATGTTGCAGCCTATTAGACTTCGAACTGTATTGGTAACGCAAGCGTGCTAGTTGAGGTCTCCGACCTCCGATGCGCGGCAAGTCTCCGACCGTTGAGATGCCAGTCATAGACCGGAAATGTTAGTTTACGGAACGGTAAGTCAAAGCCTTACCGCGCATCGAAGGTCAAAAGACCAGTCGGTGGTCCCTCAGACAGGAATTTCATGATGGGCTTGTATCACCGCTGCTTTGTGCTTTGTTTGAACTCCGGTATAGAAGTTCCCGGGCCCACTTCGTCAACCTCAGCTCTTATTTTCCCAATCAACAGGCAGCGGATTCGGGTTTTTAAAGCATCGGATTCGCCCGCGGCGTAATGATCAGCCAGAAGAAACATGCGCTGCCATGACGATTCGAGCTCATCGGCCAGCTGGGAGATTTTGGTAATGTCGTAAGGAACGGCGACTTGCTCGCAACCGGCACGCGCAAACACCGAAAGATAACGCGCCGTGGCCAGGTCAGGGCAAAGCAGCCGCCGCCGTCCGGCTTTTAATTCGACGCCCAGTAACGTGTGCTGTATCGCCACGCTAGCTTTTTCGGTTAAGCCTTCAAAGCGGTAGGAGCGTGTGCGCTTGCTCCGAATGCGCTCGCGATAGATGTGCGGTAGCCAGGCATCCTTAAGTTCTGCTTTAACCTGTCCAGCGTATTCTTCAGCGGTCATGTTGTCAGTTCAACTGGCGGGGCAAGCCCACCTCCCAACCTGAGAGGGTACCTCGCATGTCCGGTTGATCTCGGCGTGAAAGCTCTTCAAGCAATGACGACAACTCAAGCAGGATTAGCTCTTGGTCTGGAAGGTGGGCTTGCGCTGCTTAGTTAAGGCACATACCGCCTAGCTTCAAGAACACACTCGTCCGTGTTTTCTGCAGATCATTACGCACTATCTCATCGATAACGACACGACAGGTTTTGTTTGTAGTGCGTTGAGGACGCGTCCAGGAAAGAGACCAAGATAGAAGACTCCAAGCACGGTGATAGCCAGTGCCAGACCGATACTCGCTGGTATTTGCGGCGCGTGCCACGTTGTGGTTCTCTCTCGGAAAAACATCACGATGATAAGCCGCAAATAGTAGTAGGCTGAGATTGCGGTGTTTAGCACGCCAATCACTACCAGCAGGTAATAATGCTGATCCAGCGCGGCGCGAAAGACCATGACTTTGCCGACAAAACCCGCGGTCAGCGGCATGCCGAACAAGCTAAGCAAAAACAACGACAGGCAGAAAGCGAGCCAGGGCGACTGAAAACCTATGCCGTTGTAGTCTTCCACTTCCGTGCGCCGATCGCCAGCGCGCGCGATAAGCTGTACTACTGCGAAAGCGCCGAGGTTCATTACGGCGTAAGTCAGGAGATAAAAGATCACAGCGGCGACGGCGGCGTTGCGTTTTTCAATATCGGCCGCCGCAGCGCCAGCAGCGACAAACCCGATGAGCGCATAGCCCGCGTGTGCGATTGACGAATACGCGAGCATTCGTTTGACGTTGTTCTGCGCAATCGCAACCACGTTGCCCACTGTCATGGTCAGGATCGCGATCACCACCAGCGCGGTGAGCCAGGCTGAATGAATCTGGTTACCAATAGAAGGAATGCCCGCCGCAGCAACGAACGGAAAGGCGAAAAGAAAGACTCGGAGAAAAGAAGCGAAGCCGGCGGCCTTGGGACCGGCGGCCATGAACGCGGTGACGGGAGTGGGTGCGCCTTCGTAAACATCAGGAGTCCAAACGTGAAAAGGCGCCGTCGCAATCTTGAAACCAAAGCCGACCAGCATCATCGCCGCTCCCGCAAAAAGTAGCAGTGGATACTGTGCATCTGGCAACCGTCTGCCTATCTCAGCAATGTTAGTCGTACCCGGTAGCGCCGCCGTTGCTGAGGCGCCGTAAGTGAGGGCGATGCCATAGAGCAGAAACGCGGACGAGAACGAGCCAAGGATGAAATACTTCATCGATGATTCGTTGGAACGGACGTCTGTACGACGGAACCCGCACATGACGTAGGTTGCAATGGACAGAATCTCCAGCCCAAGAAAAACCATGACCAGATCACCCGCCGAGGCCATAAACATCATGCCTGCAGTAGCAAACATTAAGAGCGCATGAAACTCACCGCCGGGAAGGTGCTCATTCTCAACCCACATCATTGAAACCAGAATCGTAAGCGCAGAAACAATCAGGAAGACGAAGGTGAAACCGAGTCTGAGCTCATCCAGTACAATCATTCCGTTGAAGGCTTCCGTCGCGCCCCGCCAGGACAGGAATAACCAGATCGAACTCCCCGCCGCGGCCGCTATTCCCAGCAGAGAGATGCCGCCAGTAAGCCACCTTTGAGCGGGCCTGGCAAAGGCGTCGACCATCATGACCACGACAGCTACAGTGCAGATCAGCAACTCAGGCAGGATCAGCCAAAGGTTGGCGTCGGGTATCGCGTATTGAAGAGCAAAGAAATTCATTGTTTAGTTTCAACTAAAATTCGAGCTAATACGTCGCGTCGATTCCAACGGGCCTGACAGAGGCAAACGAGCCCCCAGCGGGCCGCTCCGTGATGCGACTTCTAACTTCGTCAACACTTGCCTGGGATCGATCCAGAAACACGCGCGGATAGACACCCATGAATAGCATCAAGATGAGCAGTGGAATCAACAAGCCAATCTCGCGCGCGTCCAGGTCGCGCAGCTTGGCGTTCTCAGCACGCGTTACTTTGCCAAATACGACACGTTGCAGCATCCAGAGCATGTAAACTGCCGCCCAAATCACGCCCGTCCCGGCCAGCATCGTGACGATCCACGTGTGCTGGACGGCGTGTGAAGTCCAACTACCAAGCATGATTAGAAACTCACCAACGAAGCCGTTCAGAAACGGTAGGCCGATTGATGAAAGCGAGGCGATGACGAACAGTGTCGAAAACCACGGCATTGGAGTGGCCAGCCCGCCAAACTCGCTGATCATGCGCGTGTGTCTGCGCTCGTAAATAAAGCCGACGAAGAGAAATAGTGCCCCGGTCGATACGCCATGATTGAGCATTTGATAGAGCGCGCCCTGCATGCCGACTTCTGTAAACGAGAATAGCCCGAGCACAACGAATCCCATGTGGCTTACGGATGAATAGGCGACAAGGCGTTTCACGTCGGGTTGCACCATGGCCACGAGCGCGCCGTAAATGATTCCGATAATCGCCAGCGTGATCATTACCGGCGCAAATTTGCGCGACATATCAGGAAAGAGTCCGAGGTTGAAACGCAGCAGACCATAAGTTCCCATCTTCAACAACACGGCCGCGAGGATTACCGAGCCGGCGGTCGGCGCTTCCGTGTGCGCATCAGGTAACCAAGTGTGTAGGGGAAACAATGGGACCTTGATAGAGAAGGCAAAGGCAAAGGCGAGAAACAGCCAGAACTCGGCGCGACCCCCTAACAGCTTTCCCCCGGTCAGCGCTGCGAGAATCGTTGTGTAGTCGAAAGTGCCAAAGATGTAATAGAGCGCGATTATTGCCACCAGCATCAGCAGGCTGCCGACTGCGGTGTAAATGAAGAATTTCACCGCCGCGTAGATTCTGCGCTCGCCGCCCCAGATGCCGATCAAAAAGAACATTGGTACCAATGAAGCTTCAAAGAACAGGTAGAAGAGAAGCAGATCCAGCGAAACAAAGACGCCGACCATCGCGCCCAACAACAGCAGCAGAAACATGTAGTAGGAAAGTTCCCTCTTGTGAATGGCCGTCCAACTCGACAGGATGGCGATCGGCGTCAAGAGTGTTGTCAGCAGCACCAGCCAGAGACTGATGCCGTCAACGCCGATATGGTAGTGAGCGCCGATCGATCCGATCCAAAGCACATCTTCCACAAAGCGGAAGCCTTTTGTTCCACCGCCAATGCCCCGTACCAACAACAGCGAAAGCGCAAAATCAATCAGGCTAACAGCGAGCGCAATCCACTTGTAGTTTGCTTCGCGCTTGTTCGGCAGAAGGCTATAACCTACCGTCGCCAGCGCGCCGGCGAGTGGTAACAGGATGATCACAGTCAGGAGATGTTGCTGCATAGACTAAGGAACCAGCCCCAAATGCAAGAGCGCCGAATAAGTAACAAAGAAGCCGATAATCGCCAGGGCCCCAAACAGGATGATCGCCGCATAGCCGCGCACGAAACCAGCTTGAAGATGGCGCACGAACCGGCCTGTCTCGGTTACAACGTCGCCAATTGCATGCAGCAAGCCATCGATCACGCCGATATCGAATAGTTTCCACAGTACTTCTCGCGAGCCGACGTTAATCGGATTGATAATCGCCGCATCATAAATCTCATCAACGTAGTATTTGTTCTCGAGTATGCGCGGCATCTGCAGCAGCGGCCGTTTTTTGAAAACCACCCAGCCGATCGCAATACCTACCGTCGCAATCAAGACTGAAAGCACTGCCAGCAAGCGCTCCTGGCGAATCTCATCCGGCGAATGAAAGGCTTCACCCTCAGCGTGTTCGTCCAGCGGGGCAAACGCCGGCGGACCATCAACGGGCTGAGGCGCGGGCGAAAGCCAAATAGGTTCGGCTCCATGCTCAGTTGCCCTGGAGCTGGCAGGTGTTTGCGCGATCGCCGGATCGAGGGTTCGCTCGATATAGTTTTCAGGATGCCCGCCAAACAGGGAACTAAGCGCGTAGGGCACGCCGATTAAACCGCCTACGGTAGAGAGTATTGCCAGCACAACGAGTGGGGCAGTCATTATCCAGGGAGATTCGTGCGGTTCATGCACGCCGTGATCGGAATGGTGCGCGCCGGCGTGGGCCGCTTCAGGTGCTTCGCTTGTCTGATCAATTTCAGTGTGGTCAACATGCCGTTCACGAAAACGCTCCGTGCCCCAGAACGTCATCACCATCATGCGCGTCATGTAAACGGCGGTGAGCAGCGCGGTCAACGCGGCTATGAACCAGAGCGCTTTACTCCAGGCCGGGCTGGGCAAACTAAACATGCCTGCGCTCCACGTTTTCCAGAGGATCTCGTCCTTGGAAAAGAAGCCGGCAAAAATGGGTATGCCTGAGATTGCCAGCCAGCCGGTGAGCATAGTCGCAAAGGTAATGGGCAGATACTTTTTGAGTCCGCCCATACGGCGCATGTCCTGCTCATCATGGATGCCGTGGATTACTGAACCGGAGCCGAGGAAGAGAAGCGCCTTGAAGAATGCGTGCGTGATGACGTGAAAGATTGCCGCTGCGAATGCGCCGACACCGCACGCTAGAAACATGTAGCCAAGCTGCGAGATCGTGGAGTAGGCGAGAACTTTCTTGATGTCGTTCTGCGCGAGACCAATGGTGGCCGCAAATAACGCGGTCGCGGCGCCAATGAGCGCGACGATAAACATTGCGGTAGGCGCGTGCACATAAATCGCCGAACAACGAACTATCATGTAAACGCCGGCTGTAACCATCGTCGCGGCGTGGATGAGAGCAGACACCGGGGTTGGACCAGCCATCGCATCCGGCAGCCAGACGTAGAGCGGAATCTGCGCGCTCTTACCCGTGGCGCCAATAAATAGCAGGACCGCGATCGAAGTGACCCCACCGGCAAATATCGCCTGCCAGGTGAAGGGATCGGCAGCCGGCATGGCGGCAATCGTTTGCAGAGCGCTTGCGACTCCATGCGCCGGTTTATCAAAGAAGCTGATCGAACCGGTCAGGAAGAAGGTGAGCATAATACCCATGACGAATCCCCAGTCGCCGACGCGGTTCGTAATAAACGCTTTTTTCGCCGCATCGGCCGTTTCCCGGCGATCGATGTAGAAACCAATCAGCAGGTAGGAGCAGAGGCCGACGCCTTCCCAGCCAACAAACATCAGCAGAAAATTGTCGGCTAGCACCAGTATCAACATCGAAAACATAAAGAGGTTCAGAAACGCAAAGAAGCGATAGAACCCGCTGTCTTCATGCATGTAGCCGACCGCAAAGACATGTATCAGGAAACCGACGAACGTAACGAAGAGGGCGTAGGTTCCGCTAAGTCTGTCCATGGCCAGGCCGAAGTCTGCGCGAAACTTGCCGACCTCAATCCACGTCCAGAGCTGATCGAAAACGGGAGTGGTATTACCAGGTTCATTGAAGTGGAGCGCGCCGCCGGATTTGAAGGCGAGATAGAAAGCGATAACGGTGGAGACACCAACAGAAGCGCAGGCGATTAGCCCAATAAATTTCTCATTTCGTACTCGCCGGCCAACAAACCAGTTGATAGCCGCGCCGGCCAGCGGAGCAAAGATGATCAGACTTAATAAGTTGTTTTCCACAAAATGTTGTCAGTATTGGTCTTGGGTCTTTGGTCTTCGTCTCTGATCCGTCTCGCATCAAGCATTCGAGAATTTAAAACCTAACCAAAGGCCAAAGACCCCAGACCAAAGCGATCAAAGTTTCAAAATGCTCGCATCATCGACGTCGAGCGATTCGCGATTACGGAAGATGGTGATGATGATGCCCAGTCCGACGGCAGCCTCGGCGGCGGCAACGGTCATCACGATAAAAACAAAAAGCTGGCCCGAAACATCCTGAAAGAAACTCGAGAAAGCGACAAACGTCAGATTTACGGCGTTGAGCATTAGCTCGATGCACATGAACATAGCAATGACGTTCCGCTTGATGATTACGCCAACAGCGCCAATCGTAAACAGGATGGCGGAAAGCGCGAGATACCAGGAAAGTTGTGGACCCATAAGAGTAGTCAAGCCAGGGCGGACCCAGTCTGTCCGCGGATTTTCATTGATGCATGCCGGGTTGCGGCGCACATAGGGGGGTGCGCCCTACATTTATTCCTGCTTCTCCGAGTCTGAATGATACTCAACGCCCAGAAGATGTGCGGCTTCGGCTGTCGTGTCCGTCTCGACTGCGGTCTGATTGCCGAAGGCGCGCGGATTCACAATGTCCATTGCTAATACTTGCGCGCCTGGGACCACGCGGGCCGTAGCAGACAGCAGTGTCGTCCGCCGCGCCAGCGACATTGCGCCGACAATCGCCATCAACAACAAAATCGAAGTGACTTCAAACGGCAACAGATACCTCGTGAACAGTTGCTCGCCGATCGAGTGCGTCAGTCCTACGTTTGAAATGTTGCTCGGCAGACTGTTTTCAGAAGTTTGCACTGAATAAAGAATGAAAGCTGTTTCAGCGATCAGTATTGCCGCCATGCCCACGGCCACGGGTACGAGAAACTTCAGCCGCTTGCGACGCGGCTCTGAGTGTTCGACATTGAGCAGCATGATTACAAAGATGACCAGCACCATGATCGCGCCCGCGTAAACGATGACCTGCACCGCTGCGATGAAGGGAGCGGCCAGGGTGACGTAAAGCGAAGCCAGCGCAATGAAAACACCGATGAGCGAAATCGCGCTGTAGAGCGGATTGCTCTGCGAAACCATAGCGATGGCACAACCAATGGCCAGGCCGGCGAAGATGATGAAGAGGATTGTGGTCATCTCAAGATCGGTAAATGGTCAATGGTGAATGGTAAATAGTCATCCCGTAGTTACCATTCACTATTCACCATTTACCATTCACTACTACCTTAACCGCCTTTCAGAAACACAAACGTTGCCGTCAGGATAATGTTGAGAATTGCCGCCGGCAGCAGAAACTTCCAACCGAAATCCATCAATTGATCAAAACGAAATCGTGGCAAGGTTCCGCGCAACCAGATGTAGAAAAACAAAAAGACCAGAATCTTCGCAAAAAAGCCGAGCACGCTCACCAGCGCGAACAGGACGGTGCCGCGACCAAATAGATATTCAGCAAAGGGGACGTTCCAACCGCCCCAGAACAACGTCGTTGCCAACACTGATACCGTGATCATGTTGATGTATTCGGCGTTGAAAAACAGCAGAAATTTTATCGAGCTGTATTCCGTGTGAAAGCCTGCCACCAGTTCCGTCTCCGCCTCCGGCAGATCAAAAGGGACGCGATTCGTTTCCGCGATAGCGGCGATCAAATAAAGAATGAAGCCGAGCGGTTGATAGATAATGTTCCATTGCATCCCATACCAGCCAGACTGTTGTTCTACAATGTTGTAGATGTCGAGCGTTCCGCAGATGAGAATTACGCCGATGAGTGACAAGCCCAGCGCAAGCTCATACGAAATCATTTGCGCTGACGACCGCAGCCCACCCATCAGGCTGTACTTATTGTTTGACGACCAGCCGGCGAGTGCGATCCCGTAAACGCCAACCGAGGTGACGCCCAGCACATAGAGCAGCGCTACGTCGAAGCGCGCAATCACAAGTTGAATGGTGCCGATGAAAGGAAGCGTGATCGTGGGCCCAAACGGATACACGATGATCGCCATGATGGCAGTGACCACGGCAATCATTGGCGCCAGCAGGAAGACAAATCGAGTTGACTGATCGGGAACCAGATCTTCCTTCATCATTGTCTTGATGAAGTCGGCAAAGGGCTGCAAGACTCCGCCATAGCCAACGCGGTTTGGCCCCAGCCGTCCCTGAATGAAGGCAAGCACACGCCGTTCAGCGAGCACGGTAGCCGCGACCAGGAGCATGATCACGAGGAAGGCGATCGTGATAGCCACGATCACCAGCACTGAATGGATGTAGGGATTCTCCATGCCGGTAAATAGTAAATCGTAAATAGTAAATAGGTGGTGCGCTTCTGAGCTGGCCCTATTTACTATTCACCATTTACGATTTACCTGTTGTCATTCTCCATGCCGGTAAATAGTAAATCGTAAATAGTCAATGGATAGTGCGGTTCTCAGCTGGGCCCTATTTACTATTCACCATTTACGATTTACCCGTTGTCATTCTCCTGCGACCGCCACCGGCTCGCGCAAGTCTGCATCCACAGTAATCTGATACAGCGGCGAAACCCTTACAGTCGCGGGTCGCGGATTACCCGCGGCCAATAAATGAAACTGCGGCACCTTGTCGGTTAGCGTTCCAATCTTGAAAAGCTCGTGACCTACTTCCGGCGTCACGTCGCGTTTGTCTACGGTTTCCGGCAACGCCTGTACGGCATCGCGCAGTGCAATCAACTCCGAAGTTAGATCGCGCTGCTCCGCAATCTCATACTTCGCCTGGACCGGATTGGATTCATCCTTGAGCACAGGGTAACGCAGCCCCGCATACGCTGGAACACGCTCGGCAATCTCACGGAAGACCGCACTCGCGGATAACTCGAACTTAAAATCCAGCCCCAGCTCCAGCGCCAGTTGGGCGGTAATCATCCAGTCAGACTTCGATTGATTCACAGGCGGAATCGACTGGCGCACGCGCTGCACAAACCCGTCATTGTTTGTGTACGTGCCATCAATCTCAGCAAACGAAGCGGCCGGCAGGACGACGTCGGCGAAGGCTGTGGTGCCAGTTTCAAACAGTTCCTGAACCACCAGGAACTCTAGTTTACCCAGCGCGTCTTCGTGAGCACGCAATTGCTCAGCGGGAAAGCTTCCGGCCAGGTAAATCGCGCGAATGGCATCGCCGGCGCCCTCGAGCATTTGCTTCTGGTTCATGGCGCCGTTCATCAGTCCCATGTCATGGGCGCCAACGCTGTTGTTGTAAAGGGGAAGAGGATGCAGCAACACGCGGCGTCCATTCTCTTCGCCGCGAAATACGTAGGGCAGCTGCGCCATGACGGCCTGAGCCGCTCCACTTAACTCACCCGTGAACATGATCACGAGATCACCTTGAGTCTCTGCAATCGTCTGTCTCAGATTTTGAATTTCATTCGCTTCGATGCCAAGTTTCTGTGTTGCCAATTCATCATTCAAATTGTTCGCGAGCACGAGTGCCGCCGCATCCTCAGCTCCCGGCCTAATGTGAATGAATTGCGCGGCCTGCTCGATTAATCTAATGGGCGTGCTATTGATGACAATCAACTTTGCGCCGCCATTACGAACAGCCTGGCGAATCTGTTTGCCGGTTAGCGGTTGCAGCTCTTCAGGCTCTCCGCCAATTAGCACAATGGTTTTGGCGTAACGGATGTCCCGATGTGTTGCTAATGGACCGGCGAGGTTATCGAAGAACGGTTTGAGATTTTGAGAATCTGTGGCCGTGTAATTGTGAGTGCCGACCAATTCCGTCGCAAACTTGTAGAGCAGGTAGTTTGCCTCGTTCGTAATGCGCGGACTGCCAATCACGCCGAGCGCGTTGGGTCCATGTGCATCGACAATCGCGTCGAGTTTCTGTGCGACGTGCCGAATCGCTTCGTCCCAGGTTGCAGGGATGAGCTTTCCACCCTTCTGGTAGCGAATCAGCGGCGTGCGTATACGATCTTCGTGATTCACGAAAGGATGGCCAAAACGGCCCTTGACGCAAAGAAATTCCCCATTGAGTCCATTGACGTAGCGATCGCGCGCCACGATGCGCATCAAATCGCCGCCACGCGAACCAAGCGACATCTGGCAGCCGTCGGAACAATAGGTGCAGGTGGAAATAGTTTGCGTCAACTCCCAGGGTCGAGCCTGGTGACGATAGGTCCCATCGAGAAGCGTGCCGGTCGGACAAACTTCAATGCAGTTGCCACACTGCGAACAGTCGAGCCAACCGCCATACGTTCCAATCACAGTATTCGAGCCGCGTCCCCCAGCCTCAATGGCGTCTTCCCCCATCCACTCATCGCAAACACGCGTGCAGCGCTTGCAGAGGATGCATCGCTGCGGGTCGTTTGCCACCATCGGCGAAAGATATTTTTCGGGATAGTAATTCTTCTTTTCTGTAAAGCGTTCTTCGAGTCCGCCCCAATCAAATGTCATCTCCTGTAATTCACATTCGCCACCGCGATCGCAGACGGGACAATCGAGCGGGTGGTTGGCCAGCAGAAACTCGAGCATCGAACGCTGCGCTTTTTCAATCTCCTCGCTCTGGGTGGTTACGATCATACCGTCGGTACAGATAATCGTGCAGGAGGTTTGCAGTTTCGGCATCTTCTCGATGCGCACCAGGCACATGCGGCAAGAAGCCTGGAGCGCAAGGTCGGCGTAATAGCAGAACGAAGGGATGTCGAACTGCTTGTCGCGGCAGACGTCAATCAGCCGCGCTCCTTTCGGCACTTCAAACTCCTTACCGTTGATGGTGACTTTGATTACTTCAGTTGACATTCGCTTTTACTTATTCGTTTCTGGAGACGTATTTTTCAACGGCGTTAACCAGGGCGTTTATTCGTTCATCAGTCTCTGAAAACTCGCGCTCGTGGAGTTTGGCAATGGCCAGCAATGACGCAAGGGATTCTTCATGTCTGGTCAGTCGAGCGTCGGCCTTAGCTTGGTTTTCCGCAAAGATCGCCCGCTGCTCAATGACCGTACCCAACAAGTTCTTGAAACGCATGAATTCTTCTTCGGTCATGCTGTTCTCCCTTCACTTTAGATGGCTTACTTGTGCGCTCCCCGGCTTTCCGTTTAGTCAGCGCACTTGTGCGCCGACGGGGGGCACAAGTGCCCTTTCTAAACATTGATCACTCGTGCTCATCGCTAAACATCAATCACTTGCGCCCTTTCTAAACACCGATCACTCGCTCTAAACCTCCACTTGTGGATTTCCGTTCGTTCCGACCAAATGCTTCTTGAAATCCTCCGGAAATCTCTTAATTGCCGACTGAATTGGCCACGCCGCCGCGTCACCCAGCGGGCAAAAGGATTTGCCCTCGATGTTGTCACAGAGATCAAGCATCAGTTGCGCATCTTCGGGCCTGCCCCCGCCACTGGCCACGCGCCTGAAAACTTTCACCAGCCAATCGGTCCCTTCGCGGCAGGGAGTACACCATCCACACGATTCGTGTTTGTAGAATTCAGTCAGGTTTTTAGTTGACTCGAATATATCGACGCTCTCGTCCATGACGATGAAACCGCCCGAGCCGACACTCGAGCCGCCGGCCACCAGCCCTTCATAGTCCATGCGTACATCTTTGCCGATGATTTGATCGGCGCGCATGATGTAGACCGACGAGCCACCGGGAATCACAGCCTTGAGTTTCCCTCCGTTGAGCATCCCGCCGCAGTCTTCCATGATGAACTTTTCCATGTCGTCGTAACCCATGGGGAGTTCATAAACGCCCGGACGATTCACGTGGCCGGAAACTGACCAAAGCTTTGTGCCGCCACTTTTTTCAGTGCCCAGTTTTTGATAAGCCTCGCCACCCATCTTGATGATGTCAGGGACGGCGGTCAGCGTCTCAACGTTATTGACAACCGTCGGGCTCGCATACAAACCCGAAACAGCGGGGAAGGGAGGCTTCATGCGCGGATGGCCGCGCAAGCCCTCAAGCGAACTCAAAAGCGCTGTTTCCTCGCCGCAGATGTAAGCGCCAGCGCCGGTGTGCGTATAGATCTCGCACGAAAAATCCGAGTCAAGAATGTTTTTGCCGAGCAATCCGGCGCCGCGCGCTTCCTCAAGCGCTCGGTCCATGATCTCGATCAGATACCGATACTCCCCGCGGGTGTAGATGTAATTGAGCCTGGCGCCCAGGGCGTAGGCGGCGATCAAGATTCCTTCAACCAGCATGTGGGGATCGCGTTCCATAAGGTAGCGATCCTTGAAGGTGCCCGGCTCAGATTCGTCCGCGTTGCAGACGACGTATTTTGGTTTGGGCGAATCCTTGGGAACGAAACTCCACTTCATTCCCGTGGGGAAGCCCGCGCCGCCGCGGCCGCGCAACGCCGACTTCTTCACCTCATTGATCACCTCATCGGGGGACATTTCCGACAGCGCCTTCTTCAACGCCTCGTAACCGCCATGCTTGCGATACACGTCGAGAGATGTCGAGTTTTCGAGCTGAACTCGCGCAAGCTGAAGTGGTTCACATCCGATAGCGCCTATAAACATTCGCGTCTCAGTTTTGCGGCTGTGCCGCTTGATGTGCGGAAAGGCTAAGCCTTTCCGTTTACATTTTCTTCTTCCGCGAGGCTGTGCCTCGAAAGTGGAGGCGTAGCCTCCAAGTGGCTTAGTGGTCTGACGGAAAGGCTTAGCCTTTCCGCACATCAAGCGGCAGAGCCGCGTCTTTAAGGCAACGAATCCAGAATCTGATCAACCTTCTCCGGTGTCAGATTCTCGTGGTAGTCAAAACCGATTTGGAGCATCGGCGCCGTGCCGCACGAACCGAGACATTCGACGAGCGAAACTGTAAAACGGCCGTCGGCCGTGGTCTCGCCGGGCTTAATCCCGAGGCGCTTACAAACGTGATCCGTAATTCCGGGCTCGCCCATGATTTTGCAAGAGAGCGTCTTACAAATCTGAATATGATACTTGCCAACCGGCTGGGTATGCAGCATTGAATAGAAGGTGGCAACTTCCCAGATATCCGTAATGCGCAAGCTCAAACGCTTCGCAAGATATGCGACTCCGGGCGGATCCAGGTAGCCACGCTCGCGCTGCACAATGAACATCAGCGGCAGAATAGCGGAACGCTTCACCGGATACTTGGCGAGGTGCGAATCAATCTCCGCTTCCACCTCAGATGAAAACGACGCCACTTCGTCGCCGATATTCACCGGCTGCGACAATGGACCGATTTGTGTTAGCTGTTGACTCATAAAAGAATCAAAACGAACTTTGTACTTTGAACCTTGCACTTCGTTCCTTTGGCCAACCCAGACAGATCCAAGCTCACGCTAGAGTCGGGCCAAGCACAAAGTACAAAGAACAAAGCTCAAAGCTAATTGGCCTACCTATCGATCTCCCCTAAAACAATATCGAGTGACCCGATAATCGCCACGATGTCCGCTACCATCGCGCCTTCCGACATATGCGGCAGCGCCGACAGATTTACAAAACTAGGTCCACGGAAATGCACGCGGTTAGGTTTCGGCCCACCGTCCGATTTGACATAGACGCCGAGTTCACCTTTCGATGCCTCTATCGGCTGATAAACTTCACCGGCCGGCACATCAAACCCTTCGGCCACAATCAAGAAGTGATGAATCAAAGCGTCCATGTGCTTCTTCATCGCTTCCCGATCCGGAAGCACAACCTTTGGCGCGTCAGCTTTTACCGGGCCAGGCTTCAGTTTCTGCAGTGCCTGCGCCACAATCTTGTGCGATTCCTTCATCTCGCGCATGCGCACCAGATAGCGTGCCCAAACATCGCAGCCAGTTTCGGTCGGAATTTCAAAATCGTATTTCTCATAACCCGTGTAGGGATTGGCGCGACGAATGTCCAGGTCAACCCCACTGCCGCGCAGGCACGGTCCGGAGAGTCCCCAGTCAATCGCGTCTTCCGCGCTAATTACGCCAACGCCCTGCGTACGTTTTTGAAAAATCCTGTTTCCCGTTAGCAACGTATGAAACTCCTCAACTGACTTCAGAAAGCCATCTTGAAACTGCTGCACGCGGCGTTCAAAGCCCGCAGGCAAATCCATCATCAATCCGCCGATGCGGAAGTAAGACGGCGTAAGTCGCCCTCCTGAAGCTGCTTCGATCAGGTTAAGAATCTTCTCCCGTTCACGGAAGCAGTAGAAGAAAACGGTCATCGCGCCGATGTCGAGCGCGTGCGTGCCCAGCCAAACGAGGTGCGATGCGATGCGTTGCAGTTCACACGTCAACACTCTGATAGTTTGCGCGCGCTCGGGGATTTCCAGCTCCAGGAGTTTCTCAACCGCCATCACGTAGGCAAGGTTGTTACCCAGTGGATTGAGGTAGTCCATGCGGTCGGTGATTACGATGCCCTGCTGATACTTCTTATATTCAAAGAGCTTCTCCATTCCCGTATGGAGATAGCCGATGTCCGGCGTGGCCTTCACTACCATTTCGCCATCGAGCACCAACTCGAGGCGGAGCACGCCGTGCGTAGACGGATGCTGCGGACCCATCGAGATAGTCATCTGGGTATCCAGCGGACGATCGACTATCTCAAACTGCGGCGGAATGTTTACTGCGGAACTCATAAATCTTCGATGAATAGTAAATGGTGAATGGTAAATCATGAGACCAGGTCCGAGCTGTCCTGGCCGCGTTTCCTCCATTTACTATTCACTATTCACCATTTACTACTTCAAGCTATACGGTTCGTATCCACGCAAGGGAAAATCCTTCCGCAACGCGTGGCCCTGCCAGTCGTCGGGTAAAAGTATTCTTCGCAAATCGGGGTGTCCGTCAAAGACAACACCGAAGAGATCAAAAGTCTCGCGCTCGTGCCAGTTTGCCGTGCGCCAGACACCGGTAACTGTGGGCACATGCACATTGCTTTCGTTCAGCAACACCTTCAACCTGAGCCGATGATGTTTGCTAGTCGAAAAGAGGTGGTAATTGACCTCAAAGCGCGGCTCCTCCTCGACACCGCGGTCGGCGCCGCAAATATCCGCAAGGAAATCAAACTTCGCATCCGCGCCGGACTTCAGGGCAGCGCATACGTCAACAATATGCAGGCTAGGCACGATTGCCGTTACTTCGCCATACGCTTCGATAACCTCAGTTATCCAGTGGCTCTGTTGATGCTGCAACGCCGTCACCAATTGGGACGGCGTCGGTTTTTGATCTGGATTTGTGGCCGGCTCTGGCAAGCTGCTCTCGTTGTTTGTCCCTGTGGTCATGAAACAATCTGCGCCCAGCGTATCTACGAAGAGCGGCGCCGCTCGTGTCGCGAGGCAATCGAGTACGGTCGCGCTTCAGTGAGAACATCCTGGTTAAGAGTGGAACCGTCAGTAACCGGCAACGTACCCGGGGTCGCCGCGGTTCGCGCTTCTGCTTCAGGGACGTCCCTGCGGTCACGCGCCGATTCCTTCATGACCTTGTCCTGCAACATCATCACCGCATGAATTAACATTTCCGGACGCGGCGGACATCCGGGAATGTAAACGTCGACCGGAACAATCTTGTCCACGCCCTGGACGATCGCGTAGTTATCAAATACTCCGCCGGAAGTCGCGCAGGCGCCCATTGAAATCACCCACTTCGGCTCAGGCATCTGATCGTAAATGCGACGTAGCACGGGCGCCATCTTCCTGGAAACGCGACCAGAAACAATCATTACATCGGCCTGCCGCGGGCTGGCGCGAAAAACTTCCGAACCGAACCGCGCCAGGTCGTTGCGGGACGAGGTAGCATTCATCATCTCGATCGCGCAGCAGGCAAGACCAAAAGTTGCCGGCCAAAGCGAAGACTTACGCGCCCAGTTGATCAGCGAGTCGAGCCGCGTGGTCAGCACTTCCGGTAAAGCTTCGGCGATGATGTTTTCGAGTCCCATGCAAAATCTTTTAACAGGCAAATTCGCTACGCGGCGGTTCGCTTACTCTCAAGTCTTCGCTTCTCCATGTCTGCAAGCAGTCGGGCTTCGGCTTCAGCTTCCCGGCGAGCAGTCTCCCCCCAGTCGAAGGCGCCTTTTTTGATCACATAGACATAACCCGCGAGCAGCAATGCCACAAACACCATCATTTCCACATAAACGAGCGTCCGCAACCCATAAGCTGGGCTGGCAAGGGTCTTGAAAACGACGGCCCAAGGCACCAGGAAGATGACTTCAATATCAAACAGGATGAAGATCATCGCGATCAGATAGAACTTCACCGAGAACCGCTCGCGCGCAGTGCCAACCGGATCCTTGCCGCATTCATACGGCATCATCTTCGTCCGCGTTTGCTTGCGTTGACCGACAAATTGCGAAAGGACAATATTGCCGATAGCGAAACCTCCAGCAACTATGAACATCAGCAGAATGGGCAGGTAATCGTAAAGACTAAACGGCATTGGTTTTTGCAGTCAGCTACGGCTCAGCTCAATGCGCGCCTGACATTGATATTCAATGCCAGACGACATATCTCGAGTTTATGTCGGGTCACTCGAGATCATTCTAGATTGAGAATCATTGTACAAGCCGAATCGTAGTCGAACTGATCTGGGGTGTCAAGCAACCCTGTCTTTCGCTAATCAACGAAAAATTTGGTAATTGACCCTGCAAAAATGGCTGTGTTAACTTCGATTGAGCTTCCCGACATTTTCCTGGTGGCTCGCGACCGAAACATCTGATCGCAGCATAGTCAAGATTGTGATAACTGGCTTTAATACTGACATCGAGCACGGTGGCGTTGTCTATCATGTGCAGACGGAAGACAAGGGTCTTGACTCACCTTTGATCCTTTCGCTCGTTTACGCGGGCGGAGCGATCCTGGCTAGTAAGCGTTCCCCTTACAAAGATCTGATCGCGTCGGGATTTGACGAAGAGGAGCTGGCGAAGCGTTTGAAGCGTCAGCATCGATTGATCTGCGCCGCCATCACTGCCGGCCGGCTCGAGGAATTAAGACGCATGAGCGCGCGAGCCGAGGACGGGGTAACTCAGGTGGAGACTGTCTCGGAAGAAACTCAAGCGCAGGAACTTCACGAGGTGAGCGAGGCCGCAGCAACGGAGGAAACTGTTCAAGCGGAAACTCCCGCTGGGGAGCCGGTTGTTGCAGAAGCTGCGTCTGTCGATGACACCCTGGAGGTGCCCAGAACTTCCTCAGAAGATACCGAGCGACCAAGAAAACGACGGCGCGCGCGCGAGAAGGAATCGGCCTACACGGTCTATGACTCGCGGGGGCAGTCGCCGATGGGCGAAGCTAAGGAGCAGGAGACAGGCCTGGTGCTCACGATCCTTGACGAGAATGAATTTCGCGCGGGAGAGTCATTTACGATTCGTGTGCTGGTGGAAGATGGATCCCGAGAACGGAAACCAATCATGGGCGTGGCTGTTTCAGTGAAAATACTTGGCACTACTTTCCGGCCACAAATCTATTCAGTCAGAACCGAACGCGATGGTGTGGCTGCCGTATCAACCAAGATGCCCCACTTTACTTCGGGACGCGCGGCCGTCCTGATCCGTGCGGTTGCCAATGGCGAAACGGCGGAAGTGCGCCGTGTGATCCATCCTGCGGAGTGAGGTCGGCATACTCTTGCTCATTCAAGTTAACGGCGAGGCGCGAGAGGTAAAGGAAAACCTAGCGCTTCCGGAACTCGTCGCAAGCTTGAGCTTGAAGCCGGAGCAGATCGCGATTGAGCTCAATCAAAAAGTTGTGCGCCGAGCGCACTGGGAATCGACGGTACTGCAGGAAGCCGATAAGGTGGAGATCGTGCATTTTGTCGGCGGTGGGTGTAACGCAAACTGTTAGTTGCGCCTCTTGCATTATCTGCTGTAAGGAAAGTCGGCACTGATCCAGTTTAGAGTTCAAGCTTTAGCTTGCGTGTCGAAGCGGCAGCCTAAAGGGCTAGCGCCCCACGCGGCCTGCGGCGTTTCCGGTCCTATGAGGTACCACCTCGCGCTAGCCGGTGGGTGGTCCCTCGGGATTTTCAATTTGCAGGTAAGGTCTTTGACCTCCGATGCGCGGCAAGTCTCCGACTTGCCGGCGACCTTTCTAAAATTCTTTAAGGTCTCCGACCTTTGGAGAATCCGGTCAAAGACCGGAAAACTGGGGTACGGTCTTCGGTAAGTCGGAGACTTACCGCGCATCGGAGGTCAAAGACTTCTCGCCGCTTCACCCAACCCTTTCTGATCAAGTTCGGTGCGCGGACCGATCTGTCGGGGAGACCCCACCGGCTACCGCCTGGTGGCTCATCGCACCGCATGTTGCGAATGTGCGCATCGTTCAAACTGCATCAGCCGGAAGCTTCGAGCAGTAGGCAGACGCCGGAAGGCAGCCTATAATTCACTCATGTCAACACCAGTGGCAGCTCCTACAGAGCGATTTGAAATCGGCGGTCGCGCGTTTACTTCGCGGCTTATTATTGGAACAGGGAAGTATCGGACCTTCGCTGAGATGAAGGCTGCGCACCGCGCGTCCGGTGCGGAGATCGTAACGGTTGCGGTTAGACGGGTGCCGCTTGATCGCAGCAGCGAATCATTCCTCGATCATCTCGATCCATCACTGCAAATACTTCCCAACACCGCCGGCTGCTACTCGGCCGAAGAAGCAATTCGCACTGCCCGTCTGGCGCGCGAGGCCCTTGGCACAGATCTGCTGAAGCTCGAGGTGATTGGCGACCAGACAACGCTTTTTCCGGACAACGAACAGACGTTGGAAGCTGCACGCACCCTGGTTAAGGAAGGGTTCGTAGTTCTGCCTTACTTCACTGACGATCTGATCATGGCGAAGAAGCTCCTGGACGCCGGTTGCCCGGCGGTCATGCCGCTCGCAGCGCCGATAGGATCGGGACTCGGTATTCAGAATCCGGCTAACCTCCGCATCATGCGCGAACAACTCCCCGATGCGACGATTATTGTCGATGCGGGAGTCGGAACCGCCAGCGACGCGGCGATTGCGATGGAACTGGGCGCGGATGCGGTGCTGATGAACACGGCAATCGCCGAGGCCCGCGACTCGGCCAGAATGGCCGAAGCGATGAAACTCGCCATCGAGGCAGGGCGCCTCGCCTACCTTGCCGGCCGCATGCAGAAACGTCTTTACGCCAGCGCTTCCAGCCCGACCACCGGCGTCGTTCGGTAGCTCCACACTGGATTTTCGTCAGTTCATTTGCCAGTCTGTTGACGAGTTCCTAACGGCTCCGCCTTCTGATGTGCGGAAGGTCTATGACCTTCCGACGTCGCTCAAAGTTTTTTGGGGCTATGCCCCAGGTTCTGGGGGGCGCAGCCCCAAAAAACAGAGTGCTTCTTGTCGGTGGGGCATAGCCGCCACCGCACATCAGGTGGCAGAGCCACACGGAATGGGTTCGACATAATTGGCTCACTTCACAACCCTCGCCAGATGGTGTTGAGCGACTACGAAACGAATCATATTGTAGGTGATGTGCTCAGGTAGAGAATCCCGAATGGGTTTGAGTTTATCCGTTCCGTGCTCCGCGATAGCTTTTTCAATCTGGGTCTGGTCAGAATCCGATACGAGCCTTGATATGTCGACTGGAAGCCCCGCCGAGAGACAGTCGATCAAATGGGTCTCAATTGTGTTTTTTACGAGGTTGCGCTGAGCGGCAATTTCTTCAAGCGAGTTGCCGTTACGAAAAAGCGCGTGGGTTTGCAATGCCGTGTGCGGCAGTACTCGATCCTTTTCCTGATTCAAGGCGCCCTCGCTGGCAAGTCCCAACTCAATTCGCTCCTGCTCCCGCATCACACGCTCCCCCAATTCGGTGATGGAGATGGTCGGGTATTCGCCTGGGCTAACGCGCAAACAGCGCGCGACACACAAAGCCTCAATGTAAAGCATGATGTCGTCCCGCAGCATGTCCTTCAATAGGCCATAGGTTGACAACTCGTTCAGATGGGCCTTCATTACATTCTTCGCCGCAGAGCCGCGCAGAGTTGCGGCGAGAATGTTCTTGCCAAATCTCCCTTTCATCCGCAAAGCGCAGGCGAGAATTTTCCGGACGCGCAACAGTTCATCGTCGTTCAAAGCTCGAGGAACTGCGGGTCCGGATATGGTCCTGCTATCTGTTCTATTCGGACCACGAACGTCTGTATCGCGCAACATTTCGGCGTTGGTGAGGGGAGTTGTCGCTGAATGTGACGAGCAATTGCCGCAAGTCCCGCATTGGCGCGGATGATGACGATCACCGAAGTAGTCCAGTATGTGGGCGCGATAACAAGCCTCGGTATAACAAAATTCGATTATCTCGCGCAGCTTGCGGCGTTCTAGAGCGGCGCGGCGTTCGACATCGTGCGGGTTCACCCGAAGGTTTGTGGCGGGAACGCTGTCGAGTATTACGATTGCGCGACGTTGACGTTGTGTTTTGTCCCTACTTGAATCTGAGGTAACCAATGCGGGCGAGGCGCCCGCGGTCGCGGTGTTCGCGTCCCTGGGAGAACTGGCGGAGCTTCCGCGCCAGGCTGCATTTACGGAGCTCGCAACACGTTGAATGTGACCGGCGCGCTCAAGAAGGTAAAGAGCCGACTGCACAGCCATCTCGTTACGCGCGCCGGTGCGCTTCGCAATTTCCGAGGCTGACAGTTCTATCCGCTTGAGGCCGGTAGCCACCAGCGCGTTGTAAACGTCGCGCACAACTTCAGCGTTGGGATAAGAGCCTTCAATAAAGAAGTCGTGCGTATTCTTGTCAGCATAATTGAACAGGAGAACACACCACGATGGCAGGCCATCGCGTCCGGCGCGTCCAATCTCCTGATAGTAAGCCTCGATCGATCCGGGCATCTGATAGTGTGCGACAAAACGTATGTCCGGCTTATCGATGCCCATGCCAAAAGCATTCGTCGCAACGATCATCTGCGTGCGACCACTCATGAAGTCTTCCTGGGCTCTTACTCGCACTGCATCGCCCATGCCGGCATGATAGGCCGATACACTCAGTCCCTGTCCCTGTAGTTGCAGCGCGACCTGTTCCACTGCTTTACGTGTCGACGCATAGATGATTCCCGAGCCGTCGTGCGCCTTCGCCAGGCGTTTGATGTGCGCGACCTTCTCGCGTTCCTTTTCCGTGTGGACGACGTCGATGGTCAGATTCGGACGGTCGAAGCCGCTGACGAAAGTCTGCGGTTCCTTGAGGCCGAGTTGCTGGATAATGTCGGAACGGACGTAAGGCGTTGCGGTGGCAGTCAGCGCGAGGATGCGAGTACGTGTCCCATTAGCCTTAAGAGCCTGAGCCACTCCTTTCAAGCGCAGGTAATCGGGACGGAAGTCGTGTCCCCAGGTTGAGATGCAGTGTGCTTCATCAACTGCGAAGAGGGAGACGCTAATCGATTTTAGTGCTTCGAGAAAGCGACTACTACGAAATCGCTCCGGGGCGACATAAACAAGCTTGAAGTGACCGTGGCGCAAGGCGTCGATCCGGCTCCGCTGTTCCTGTTCGGCGAGGGAGCTGTTTATGAACGTCGCCGGGAGGCTGCGAACTTTGAGGGCGTCTACCTGGTCTTTCATTAGAGCGATTAGCGGCGAGACCACCAGCGTCGCACCGCTAAACATCATGGCCGGCAGCTGGTAGCAAAGAGACTTGCCGCTTCCTGTGGGCATAACCACAACGGCATCCTTGCCTTCCAGAACCGCCGTGATCACTTCACGCTGGCCTTCGCGGAAATCGGCGAATCCAAAATGCTCGCGCAGCGATATGAGAGCATCGGCAATTGAATGCATGCGCGAGTCTAAGCGCTTCGAATCTTAGCTAGCAAGTTCTTTCAACAGCGGTAGGCCGCCGCAACGCTTGCAAGAATTTCCGTATGGAATGTAGTCCGATAATCTTTGTCCCACAATCTTTAGATTCTCGCTCGAGTAAGGGTAACGACAAACTATAAAGATGCAGTTTGAACTATGCGCAGATTTAGCAAGATGCGGTCCGATGAGGTCAGCACCACCAGGCGGTAGCCGGTGGGTCACCGTCGCATTTAGCCACGAGCACTTAACGCGAAGCTTCATGGGTTTCCATATTAGATTCTTCGTTGCCAAGACCCGCTACCGCGAGGTGGTACTGACCTCATGACCCACCCGTGGTACTGATGACCTCATGGGAGCGGAACTTTTGTACTGGCGGCAATATCTAAACTGCATCAGCGCCAGTTTTCGCTAGGGACAAGGAGCAGGAGTGGTCGCCGTGTTGCGAGCCACCGGCGCGGTGGTGGGGTTGCTGAAGTCAGCGGAATTATTGTTGGTGTCAGTGCAGTTTGCTGTTCGGATCACCGAGCGCGCGTTTGAGTTGGTACCGGAAACGGCGATTGGGGCAGTCTCGAAACAATTCGCGGTGCTGCCGTAGCCGAGGAAGTCGGCGATGGTTGCGCCAAACGGACAACCGCTTCCGGTCAGTGCCGTCGTGCCGGTTACGAGGGCAACTTTTCCGGCAGTAGCGGCGAGGTTGATGGTGCCGGTCGCATCAGGTGCCGGCAACACCGCGCCAACCGCGCCTCCTGAAGCTTCCTGCACCAGGAAGTAGTGCCCTGGCAAGAGTGCTCCCGAGATAATGTCAGTCTTGTTCGTTGAGAAGTTGCTGGCGGCGGCCGCGTACTGCACGGAGTAGGGGGTCACGGAAAAATCAACTGTAGTTGTGCCCCGATTGAAGATCTCGACGAAGTCCCTGGTGTAAGTCGCGCTGGCGTTGCCGCCGCCACCGTAGACCTGGCTGATCATAAGCAGCGGCGTGTCATCGTTTTGAATCGTCCCCTGGCCCTGGCCGTCCAATACCGTAGCATCGGTAACATTCGTCACGTTGACGATGAATGTTTCGTTCGACTCAACCAGCGTGTCTCCATTGACCGCAACGTCAAACGTATAGGTGGTATTGCCGGCAGAGATGGTTTGGCCGGTGAGGCTCCTGGCAACATAGTCTTTGTCTTCGGTTGGCGGAGTATCGTCCTGTGCGGTGCCGTCGGCGGTAGAGATGTCGAATGTGATGCCGCCCGCAGGCGCCGGAAGCGAAGCAGTGACAGTGAAGGTTAAGGTGGTTGTTCCGCTGTTGCCCTCGCTTTGTGATACGTCGTTGACGGTGAGCGTCGGGCTATCATCGTTTTGAATTGTTCCCACTCCCTGGCCGTCACTGACAATGGCCCCAAACACGTTGGTCACGCCCGCGAAGAACGTTTCATTCGCCTCGATAGTCAGGTCGGCATTAACTGTGACATCGAAGTTATAGGTCGAGCTGCCGGCAGGAATAGTCTGCGAGGCCAGGGCTCTTGCCACGTAGTCGTTATCGCTGACTGTCGCCGTGTTGTCCTGCGTTGCTATGTCAAAGGTGACGCCGCCTGTGGGCGCCGGCGCCGACAGACTGACAATAAATGAAAATGTGCCGGTCCCGGCGTTGCCTTCGTTCTGCGATACATCGTTGATTGAAAGTGATGGAAGATCGTCGTTTTGGATCGTGCCCACGCCCTGGCCATCCACAAGTGTCGCGCCGGAAACGTTTGTGACATTAACGAAGAACGTCTCATTGTTTTCAACGGCGGTGTCCCCATTGACACTGACGGTGAACGTATAGGTTTGCTGTCCCGCAGGAATCAACTGGTTCGTTAACGTCTTTGCTACATAGTCGCTGTTAGCCGTGGTGGCGGTATTGTTTTGTGTAGCGATGTCGAAAGTGATGTCGGTCGACGGCGCCGGCGCCGACAAGCTCACGGTGAAGGTTGCTGTGGTCGTGCCAGTGTTGCCCTCCGTGACCGTAACATCGTTTATCGTCAGGTTAGGTGGCATGCCGGCAACGCAGTTATTAAGTGGCGAACTCGTATTGCGCGGGAAGGGCGCCGACGCCATGAAGTCCGCGGCATTGTCGTTCGTGTCGGTGCAGCCGCCAGCCTTTCGCAAGTCAGCAGTTGTGTTGCTGGGCGCTGCCGCTCGACCGAAACCTTCGAAACAATCGGCAGTTGTGCCGTAACCAACAAAATCAGCGACCGTTGCTGGTAGCGAGCAACCGGTGCCGGTCAGCGCCGTCGTTCCAGCAACCAGCGCGACCTTACCAGCAGTTGCCGCCATGGCGATGCTGCCACTCGCATCGGGCGGGGGCAGGGGCGCGCCGTTTGCTCCGCCCGATAGTTGAATCAGGAAATACTGCCCGGGCACTATCGTCCCTGAACTGAGATCCACTTTGCTGGATCCAAAGCTCGCGGTGGCTCCTGCATACTGAACAGAATAAGGCGTCGCGGCGAATTTGACGGTAGTTGTGCCGCGATTGAAGATCTCGACGAAGTCGTTCGTAAATGGCGCCCCGGTATTGCCACCGCCGCCGTAGATCTGACTGATAACTAAATTCGCTGTGTCGTCATTTTGGATTGTCCCCTGGCCCTGGCCATCCGACACAGCCGCGTTGGTAACATTCGTGACATTGACGAAGAATATTTCGTTCGACTCAACGAGCGTGTCGCCATTGACTGTAACGTCAAAGGTGTAGATCTGTTGTCCTGAAGGAATTGTCTGGTTAGTCAAACTCTTTGAAACGTAATCACCGCTCGCCGCCGTCGCAGTATTGTCTTGAGTACCAATATCAAATCTAACGCCTGCGGCAGGCGCCGGAGTTGAGAGGCTGACGGTGAAACTAAAGGTCGTCGTCCCGCCGTCGGCTTCGTTCGCTGCGACGTCATTGATCGACAACCCCGGTAATGGCGCCTGAATCAAAGTGGTCGCCGTCGCAGAGTTGTTTCCAGTATCCGAATCCGGTGTTGCTGAAATGACCGTTGCGGTGTTGCTGATTGTTGTTCCCACCGGCCCGTTGGCGGTCACTACCAGCGTGACTGTAACTGATGACCCACTGGTGAGAGATGGGAACGCCACCGTGCGGTTGCTGCCAGAGCCACCACACACGCCGCCGCCCGTTGAACTACACGAGACGAATGTAACTTCCGGCGGGAGGGCGTCTGAGACCGTTACATTTTGAGCAACCGCGACGCCGTTGTTAGTTACGGTAACGGTATAAGTCGCGTCGGAACCGATCGTTACTGGATCAGGGGAGTCGGCTTTTGTAATCGAGAGATCAGCCGAGCTTGTATCAAGACAGCTTGACGATGAATTCTGTGGATTGCTGGGAGCGGTCGACTCAAAATCGTTAGCGTTGTTGTTCGTATCGCTCCCGTTGCCGAAAGTGCCACCAGGTTTTCTTTCATAAGCCTGCTCCAAATTTCCTGTCAGAGGAACGAGTGTCGTGCCTTCTTTATAAGCGGAGGTATTGCTCATTCCGACTGCATCGATAATTCTGGTGCCGTTGGAACCTGTAATCGCAATGCCGCCGTCGTCCGTGATTCCATTGCCATAGGTCTGATCGGCGCGCAGGGAGCCGCTAAAACCGCCGGACGAGCTGTTCGCCAAAAGGTAGTGGCAACCGGAACCAAGTATTGCTCCTGCCGCGATCGTTACCCGATCGCTAATTGTGCCGCTGCCATTGGACGCGCGAATTTTCAACCCACCGATAGTTAAAGTGGACGTGGTCGGATTGTAGATTTCTACAAATTCATCGGCGGCGCCGCCCGGTCCGCGCGTGCGGAATTCGCTGATCAGCAACTGGCTTGCGCCGGGCTCAATTGTTAGCGTAGCTGGAGAACTGTTTACGGTGGTGACGCCGTTGGTTGCCGAGACGCGAATTTCCGCCGAGCCGTTGGCGCGTCCAGTGACGGTCGCGGTGGCAGACCCGGTACTCGAATTCGGACTTACGGAATCAACTGTGGCGACTGTCGTGTTGTTGGAGACAAAGCTGATTGTGATGCCGCCGATATTCTGGCCAAACTGGTCCTTCGCCTGTCCGGTAAACTGCTGCGTTTCACTCACAGCGATTGTCGCCGTTAGTGGCGAAATGGTAACGCTCGTCAGCACCGGGGGCGATTGCAGCACCATTAGGTTAGCGGGAGCTGATTGGATGCCTCGTCCGGTGGCAAGGATCTCTGTCGAACCTGCGTTCACGCCCCTTGCGAGGCCGTTCTGATCAAGGGTGGCGACGTTGGTATCGCTTGATTGCCAGGAAAAAATAACGCCAGGCACTTCATTATTGGCGGCGTCGAACGCATGCGTCCTAAACTGCTGCTGCGCATCGATGTCGATCGTTGCTGCGGGTGGCGATATTTCAACTCGAGCGATCGCCGGCGTACAGGAACTAAACGCCGCGCCATTCAACTGCGTGCCTGGGCTGAAGAGGCGTCCATCACTACCGTTCGCGGACTGATGTATTTTGAAGCTGCCGGTGAGATCCGGCGAACGGGTCAGCGACTGCCCGGCGTTAGCATTGAGGCCGGTCGGGCCTCCATACGTGACCAGGTTAGCAATCGCGCCTGTCTGATCACGCAAAGTGATCACGCCGCCCGTGTTAGTCAAAGAAAGACTCCCGGAAGAAGGCTTGAAAACCTGCGCCCCTCCGAAAGCAGGATTATTCGACTTGAATGTACCGCCTCCGAATACGACCGCTGCCGTACACGCGGGCATGATCGTGTCCGGTGCGAAGGTGAAACGAACCACATCGCTGGTGCCACTGGCAGCTCGTGTAAGAATTTGGTAACCGCTCACGTCGATGTCGTGGGTTGTCGTGTTTACTAATTCTACGAACTCGTCGTCGCTGGGGCTGCGCACGCCATCGTGGTTCGCGTCTCCGACTGTGGGGTCGGTTGCAGAGTCGGGTGGATCGGCAAGGAACTCATTGATCAAAACGTCGCGCCGCGCGTCGCCGGTGAATTCGATGGTCGCTGGATTGCTTTCGCGCGCATCCGCACGTATGACCAGATCGACTATACCCGCCCCGCGCAAGTCCCCAGGCACCAGCACATGCACTTCATCAAGACCTGGCATGTTGGGTGAGCTCACGATCGATTCGACGTTCAAGCTTCGACCGCCGGCAGTCACCGAAACTGTCGCGCCATTGCGGACGCCTGTCGAAAAAAGTATCAATCGCAGCTTTCCGCTGCTTGGATCGAAGGGCCCGGGTTGCAACGTGTCAGCATTTAAGGTCATGCCCTCGCCAAGTCCGTCGCCGCTCTTCGTGAATATACCTGGCGCGCACCTCAGTGTGGTAATCGTGCAGCGACTTTGGAAACCGTCGGAATTAGTTACGACAACCTCCGCACTGCCGAGCACTGTTGCAGCCGGTACGTGGAAATGCAGTTCGGTTGGAGAGACGAAGAAGATTTGCGCCAGCTGACCGTTAACGGTGACAGTCGTTCCGCCAACATTCGTCGGAAACGTGCCATCAGGCTGGCGCTGAGATTGTTGAGTTCCAAACGCGAGGGCGCCGCCGAGAACAACTGCGATGCTGTCGGGCGCCACTGCTTTCACGGTAGATGGCTCATGACCAAACGAGGCGCGGTTGAGAACCGCAAGACTGCCAAAGGCCGGTCGCTCTGGAGTTCCGCTAAGATAGATCTCTGAGTCGTTCTCAAAAATCTCTCTGGACACCGGGCCGGAAAGTATTCGCGGAAAGTTGAACGCGATTACCGAGCCATCATCATTCAGTGACGAGACTACTTCGGCAGTGGCGTTAGACGGCCCGCTGGTGATGCGTCCGAATACTCCGGTCGAAATATCGAACGTATAAAGGTCAACGCCGCCGTCGGTGTTCCCCAAAAAGCTGCGGCGGGTGGCAAAAGCGATGCGCGAGCCATCGCCGCTGATCGTAGCTTGAAGGGCCACGTCAGTCGCACGTGTACCAAGCGTAGTAATCTGACGCGTCAGGTTATTGCGTCCATCATAGAGAAAGACCTGGGTTGAATTGGTTGCCGTTTCCGCCGCCCAGACAACGCGGGCGCCGTCATCGCTGATCGCACGACCGTAGGTCATCGCCAGCAACGGAGCGTTCGAGGCGAGCACGCGAATGGATGGCGAACCTGCTCGATTCTGAAGTAGTAAATCGCGGTTAGCGCCGGTTGTCGTTCCGGTATCGCGAACATAAGCGACACTCGCGCCATTGCCGCTGATCTTCGCATCGCTCGCGCCGACGATTCCGGAGGAGTTTGTAAGCTGAGTAAAGCTGAGAGCTACGGAGTCGTAAACAAAAATCTCGAGGTTACCATCGGCATTTTGGTTTGCGAGATCGCGGTTGGACGAGAAGGCTATAAATCGCCCGTCGTCAGAAATTGAAGGCTGGAAGTTTCCATTAACGACGCGGTTCGAAATGTCGCCCGGGGAAGTGTTAGTGACCTGAATCAGCCTGGCGCCGTCGTAAAGAAAGATTTCCGAGTTTGCATCGTTGTTGGTTCCCAGCGGATTGTCCTTTGAGGCAAAGGCGATGCGCGATCCATCCTGCGAAATAGCGGGCGCGGGCGCACGCGCAGCGCCCATCTGCGCAAAAGAGGCCGGATTAACCTCGACATTGGCGCGAATGGCGCGAAAGCCTTCGTTGCCGCCAGCGCCGGCTATGTCTTCGGTCGACTCAAACGCCACGAAGTGTCCATCACCGCTGAGTGCCGGGTTAGTACTTACTCCCTCTTCAGTTGTGTTAGTGATACGGCGCAGTGAGGATTGCATTCGCGCAGTCCGCCAAATAAGAAAGCAGAGTGCCGCTAAGACAAGAAGAACGACGAGCAGTCGTCTAGGGCCAGGCATTGAGATGTGCTCTTAGTTGTTTTGGGAAGCTACTATTCACTCAACCAAGCGGTGTGAGCCTGTTCAAACGCAAAACGGATTGAGTTAGCGGTAGGGCGATAACAAGGTCTGCTAGAATAGAACCCCGAAGTAAGCGATTTTTATGTTAGGGCTAGACGCGGATTCTATCGCAAGAACAAGAATAAAGACTTGTTTTTGTGGGCAGGCATCCTCACACCAAGTAACAAGAACCCTTGTATCGAAGTGTGAAGGGAAAAAGAATAATTAATGAAAGTTCTGATCGGTGGATCTCATGGGCTGGTGGGAACGGCCTTGATCAAATCATTAGAGGCGGAGGGGCATGAAATCTTTCGATTAGTGCGCCATTATCCCGATTCTTCTTCGGAGATCGAATGGAGTCCAGACCGGTACAGCATTGCACTAGCGCGGCTTGAAGGGTTCGATGCCGTCGTAAATCTCGCGGGAGAAAGCATTGCTGAAGGGCGTTGGACTGAAGATAAGAAGCGCCGCATCCGCGAGAGCCGCATTAAGGGTACAAAGCTGCTGGGCGATGCGCTGGCGAATTTGACAAATCGCCCGAAGACCTTCATTTGCGCCTCCGCAGTCGGCTACTACGGAGATCGTGGCGACGAGTTGCTGACGGAGAGCAGCACGCCGGGAAAAGATTTCCTCGCGGACCTCTGCGTTGAATGGGAGAAGGCAACTGCACTGGCGACGGAGAAGGGAATTCGCGTCGTGAATACGCGCTTCGGACTTATTCTCGATCCTAACGGCGGCGCGCTCGCGAAAATGTTACCGCCGTTTCGCATGGGCCTTGGTGGAAGCATTGGCAGTGGTAAACAGTGGATGAGTTGGATTGCCCTGGACGACGTAGTTGGCGCGCTCAAATTTGCGCTCGTAAACGAGGACTTGAATGGCCCGGTAAATTTCGTGG
>JBKOZZ010000032.1:0-15537 GCA_046726155.1 Acidobacteriota bacterium | reverse complement strand
CGAAAGTAAAACTGCGGCCGGTACCCGGTGAAAAACGGCGTGTGCCTGCCGCCCTCCTCCTTCGTCAACACATAGGCCTCAGCCTTGAACTTCGTGTGCGGCGTGATCGACCCCGGCTTCGCTATTACCTGGCCCCGCTCGATGTCCCGGCGCTCCACTCCTCTTAACAACAAACCCACGTTGTCTCCTGCCGTCCCCTCGTCCAGCAGCTTCTTAAACATCTCCACTCCCGTTACCACTGTCGTGCGCGTCGGCTTGATGCCCACTACCTCCACACTCTCGTTCACCTTCACCTTGCCGCGCTCCACCCGCCCCGTGGCCACCGTCCCCCGCCCCTGGATCGTGAAAATGTCTTCCACCGGCATCAAAAACGGCTTCTCCACGTCCCGCGCCGGCGTCGGAATGTAGCTGTCCACCGCTTCCATCAGCTCTTCCACCGTCTTCTCCCACTCCGGATCCCCTTCCAAAGCCTTCAACGCCGAACACTTGATCACCGGAATATCATCGCCCGGAAATTCATACGCACTCAACAACTCCCGCACTTCCAGTTCCACCAACTCCAGCAACTCCGCATCGTCGACCGCGTCCACTTTGTTCAAACACACCACCATCGCCGGTACCCCTACTTGTCTGGCCAGCAGAATATGTTCCCGCGTCTGCGGCATCGGCCCGTCCGTCGCCGCCACCACTAATATCGCCCCGTCCATCTGCGCCGCCCCCGTGATCATGTTCTTCACATAGTCGGCGTGCCCCGGACAGTCAACGTGCGCGTAGTGCCGGTTCTTCGTCTCATACTCCACGTGCGCCGTCGCGATCGTGATGCCCCGCGCCTTCTCTTCCGGCGCCTTGTCTATCTGATCGAAGGCGATAAACTGCACCTTCGGATTGTTCTTCCCCAGCACCTTCGTGATCGCTGCCGTCAACGTCGTCTTCCCGTGATCCACGTGCCCGATCGTCCCGATGTTTACATGCGGCTTACTGCGGTCGAATTTTTCCTTTGACATTCTGTCTAGCTCCTTTCGGAAAGGATGAAGGCGGAACGATGAAGGACGAAAGTCCCTTCTATTCCGGCGCTATTTCATCCTTCAGCCTACATCCTGCATCCTTATTTGCTCGCTACTCCCTGAACTTTTGCGATTACTTCTTCCGCGATGTTCTTGGGTGCCTGCTCGTATCGCTCAAAATGCATCGTGGAAGTGGCGCGGCCCTGAGTCGCTGATCGCAAATCAGTCGTATAACCAAACATCTCGGACAGGGGAACAAACGCCGTGATCACCTGCGCGCCACCGACGCGTGGCTCCATACTCTCGATCTTGCCGCGTCGCGAATTCAAATCGCCATTGACCGCGCCCGTATAGTCGTTAGGTGTAACAACTTCCACGCGCATGATCGGCTCTAGAAGTACCGGCTTGGCTTTCCGTAACGCATCCTGAAATGCCAGTGAACCAGCGATGTGGAACGAACGCTCGTCGGAATCGACTTCGTGATAGGAACCAAAGACGAGGCGAACCCTAACGTCCACCAGCTCATAACCGGCCAGGAAGCCGCGCTCCATCGCATCCTTGATCCCCTGCTCCACAGGCTTGATGTACTCGCGCGGGATTGCGCCGCCAGTAATCTTGTTTTCGAAAACAAATCCTTCGCCGGGTGCCGGTTCGATCTCAATTTCGACGTGGCCGAATTGACCGCGGCCGCCGGTCTGTTTCTTATAGATCTCTTTGCCGGGCGCGGCCTGGGTAATCGTTTCGCGGTAAGCAACCTGCGGCTTGCCCACATTCGCTTCCACGCCAAATTCGCGCTTCATGCGATCGACAATGATCTCAAGATGAAGCTCGCCCATGCCGGCGATAATCGTTTGCCCGGTTTCATGATCGCTCGAGACGGTAAAGGAGGGATCCTCCTGAGCCAGCCGGTTCAACGCCAGACCAAGTTTGTCCTGATCTTGTCGTGTCTTCGGCTCCACCGCTACGCGGATGACCGGCGCGGGAAACTCCATACGCTCGAGTATGATCGGCTTGTTGTCGTCACAGACAGTGTCGCCGGTTGTAACCTGCTTCATGCCGCCGATGGCGATAATTTCGCCGGCACTTGCCTCCTCGACATCCTCGCGCTTGTTGGCGTGCATTCGCATTAGCCGGCCAACGCGTTCTTTGGAGTCTTTGGTTGGATTGTAAGCGTAAGAACCTGCCCGTATCGTGCCACTGTAAATGCGTACGAAAGACAATTGGCCCAGGTGCTTGTCGGCCATGATCTTGAAAACAAGTCCGGCAAATGGCGCTTTGGCGTCCGCTGGACGCGATTCAACCTGCCCAGTCTTGGGATTGACACCCTCGACCGGTGGTACGTCGAGTGGCGACGGCAAGTAATCAACCACCGCGTCAAGCAATGTCTGCACACCTTTATTCTTGAACGCCGATCCGGTAACCACCGGAACGAGGTTCAACCCCAGCGTTCCCTTACGAAGCGCTTTGCGTATCTCCGGCTCGGTGATCTGCTCGCCTTCGATATATTTGTGCATCAAGCCATCGTCGACAGTAGCAACCGCCTCGATCAACTTCTCGTGCGCGCTCGCGGCTGCGTCTTTCAGATCGTCCGGGATGTCAACTGTTTCGTATTCCGCGCCCTTGCTCTCGTCGTTCCAAATCAGGCCCTTCATCGCAATCACATCGACGACGCCTTTGAATTGGTCTTCAATACCAATCGGAATTTGAATGGCGACAGGGTTAGCGCCAAGGCGGGTAATAATCGACTCAAAGGAACGCTCAAACGAGGCTCCGGCACGATCGAGTTTGTTAATGAAACAAATACGCGGTACGCCATACTTGTCGGCTTGGCGCCAAACCGTTTCAGACTGCGGCTCAACTCCGGCGACACCATCGAATACCGCCACAGCACCGTCGAGCACGCGCAACGAACGCTCAACTTCCATGGTGAAATCGACGTGACCCGGAGTGTCAATGATGTTGATTCGATGATCGACGCCATTACGTTCCCAGAAACAAGTCGTCGCAGCGCTGGTAATCGTAATACCGCGCTCCTGCTCCTGCTCCATCCAGTCCATCGTCGCCGTGCCCTCGTGCACCTCGCCGATTTTGTGCGTGATGCCTGTGTAATAAAGGACGCGTTCAGTCGTGGTCGTCTTCCCGGCATCGATATGGGCCATGATGCCGATATTCCGGGTCAGATTTAAATCTTGCTTGGTCATAAAAACTGTAAATCGTAAATAGTGAACGGTGAATAGTAGGAGCGATTTTCTTTCTATTGACCATTTACCATTTACTATTTACTCCGCTCTTTAGAACTTGTAATGCGCAAACGCCTTATTAGCATCCGCCATGCGGTGCGTGTCTTCCTTCTTCTTGACTGAGTTACCGCGGTTGTTTGCCGCGTCGAGAATCTCGCCGGCGAGGCGGTCAGTCATCGTCTTTTCGCCGCGGCCGCGGGCATAGGAAACAATCCAACGAATTGCCAGGGCGCCGCGCCTCTCCTGATGGACTTCGATCGGCACTTGATAAGTGGAACCGCCCACACGCCGCGACTTAACTTCAACAGTCGGCTTCACGTTATCGATGGCACGCTTAAAAACCTTCAGCGGCTCTTCGCCCGTCTTATCACCGATCTGATGCATCGCGCTGTAGAAGATAATCTCGGCTACCGACTTCTTGCCGCCCCACATGACGCCGTTAATAAACTTCGTCACCAACGGGCTGTTGTAAATCGGATCGGGAAGTACTTCTCGTCTTTCTGCAACTCTTCTTCTTGGCATATTCCCCTCAATATCGGATTGCGAATTTCAAATTGCGGACTGACAAGTCGCTGGTTGTAATCAAGATCCGCATTCCGAAATCCCCAATTTTATTTTCCTGCCGCCTTGGGACGCTTGGCGCCATACTTCGAACGTCCCTGTTTACGGTCGGAAACGCCCACCGAGTCGAGCGTGCCGCGAATAACGTGGTAGCGGACGCCGGGCAGGTCCTTAACACGACCGCCGCGAATCAGGACAATCGAGTGTTCCTGTAGATTATGGCCAACGCCGGGGATATAGGTTGTCACCTCGATCCCGTTGGTAAGGCGAACTCGCGCCACTTTCCGCAACGCCGAGTTTGGTTTCTTAGGGGTTTGCGTGTACACGCGCGTGCAAACGCCCCGCTTCTGCGGCGAACTCTGGAGCGCCGGGCTGGCCGTCTTATACTTGACTGCCTGGCGGCCCTTGCGAACAAGTTGATTTATCGTCGGCACTGATGTTTCCTCGGTCTTTCCAATTCGCCAAAGTGACCTTTTTCGGCGCGCAAAAAGCCGTTACCTGCCTCTTTCCGGAACCTGTGGCTTCTCCACTGGGGATACCCTCGCGGGGATCCCGCTTCGTCCGGCAGTCAGCGCAGGTGAACTGCCCTGTTAAAAGTATTTATCTGAGGGATGTTCTGAATTCGCCAGTCGAGGCGGGTGTGGATTGTGGCTTCCCTTAAGCCGACTTTTCTGTGGCGTCGCATTTAGGACGAGAAGGCCTGTGGGCCTATCACGCGTGCCTGCGCGGGATGTTGGCTAATCTGGCATGCCAACGCGACAGGGCAACTTACGCCACAATAATTGTCAAACCGACTCTGAATTACCAGCCGGGCAACGCCTCCACACCGACAGAACCAACCCAGCGTTGCTCTGTTGACTTCAGACTGTAAGTCCGAAACCGCAAACTATAAGGGCGAGGGACTTAACTGTCAAGCAGAGACGCGGGCCGCACTGATGCATTTTGAAAGCTAGGAGATTGCCAGCGTCAACGTCGTCGCTGGGACCGCCGGCGTCCCGCCCGCTCTGAGGTATGTTGACTTTAACTCCCGATACTTGCGCCTGCCGTACGCGGGCGGGCGAGACGCCCGCGGTCCCAGTGAAGACGTTGATCGCGGGAATCCAGAGTGCGCCAGTACCCGCGGGCCGACACGAGTGGCACTCTCATCTAAAAAGCTGTCCTCAGCAAATGCCAAATTCCCCAACCTATTCCGGCGAATATTAACAGGACGAGCAGTGCCAAGCCGGCCATGATTATTTTGAATTTCTTGTACCTGTTCTTGTCGGGAGGCGCGAGAGAGCCTTGCGGGAAATACGGTGGTGGCGTATAGGTGGCCATTATTTCTCCTTACTATTCTTCAACGGAAACTCTTGAGTCATATTAGTTCCGCTATTGTTTATGGCGGCCGAACCACTCCTTAACAATTGCGGCTATTGCCCTGGCGTCGCGACCTTACGCGGTGGTTTGGGTTTTGAATTCGAATTCGATTTTGAATTTGAATTCGACCTGGAAGCGCCGGGCGGTGTATTCGCGGGAGATGAAGCGCCATTAGCATTTTTGAGCTCATCTTCCTGTTGCTGCTTCTTCAACAGATCTTCCTGATGTTTCTTTCCCGCTTTGATTCGTTGAATGCCCTCTCGTGCCTCTTCCAGGGAGTCCTCCGCCCGATAATTTTCCGGATCGATCTCCAGCGACCTGGAGAATGCGGTAGCGGCCTCGTCGTATTGAGCAAGTTTCATCAGCGCCGTACCCAGGTCGTAAAACATATCAGCGTCATCATCTCTAAGGTGTGTCGCCTGCCTGTACTCCCTTGTGGCTTCGCTGTAGAGGTGGAGTCCGGCATAAGCCTGGCCCAGGTTGTAATGCGCTTCCGCATCTTTGCTGTTTGCTTCGAGATATTTCTTATACTTCTCGACGGCTTTTTTGTATGCTTCCTCGGCTTCTTGTTCCTTACCAATTGCGTCAAAGGCCAGGCCCAAACGGAAATGGGCCTCTGCCAATTCGGGGTCTAGTTTGATCGCCTCTTGAAACGCTTCGACCGCTTTTTCGTCTTGATCGGTGCGATAAAACTCTTTGCCCTGGTCCAGATAAACCCGCGCCTGTGATCGATCCTCATCGGCAGTGTGACTCCCATCTGCATACGTGCTGGTACTGGTTTCTACTGGCTTTTTCCGCGAGCAAGCAGCTTGCCCAAAGACAAGAAGAAAAATAAGGATCACTACGAATATGAACGGCGGCTTCATTCCAGCACCCAGGTATTAATTTGGGAAGATGTTCAGGCGCTCACTGATCTACTTGAATTCGTAGAGTGAGTCAAACGGGCTGTTTGTCGACGAGGTCGGGAATCCTGGCCGGCTGGCGACCGAAGCTGGGCCAGGATTCCGCTACGATTAGAGTTCAATTTCTCGCACCTCCGAAGGAGCACAGGCAGCCGTCGCGATCAATAAGGAACTAATGCAAGAAGATATCGATTGAGGAGATTAGTGTCACACTGGCTCTTCCCGGAGAATCTCACTTGGCTTCTTGTCTTCGCGTAAACCCTGAAACGATGGATGCCGTATCGAACCATCCGCGGTCCATTCCGTGAACTCCACTTCCGCAACCAGCTGCGGCTTGGCCCAATGCGCATCACGAAGTCCCGGATCCTTCGGCTTCACGGCAAAGGGCATCGACGACTGCGAAATGTGATCGAGTTTCTTCTGCAACTCCAGACGTTGCTTGATGCTGAATCCCGTGCCGACGCGCCCGGAGTAGACAAGCTTACCTTTTTCATACACTCCAAGGATGAGCGATCCGAAACCGGGAAACCCTTTTTTTGAAGGCGTGTAGCCCGCAATAACAAACTCCTGGCGCTTGATGCATTTTGATTTCTGCCAGTTTCGATTGCGGGTTGACTCGTAAGGCGAGTCGGCCAACTTGGAAACAATCCCTTCAATTCCGTAATCGCAAGCCTGCTTGAAAAACTGCACACCGTTTCCCTCTGCGTGATCGCTATAACGCAATGGCCCTTCGGTCTTCGCGGAAGCAAGCAACTGTTCAAGCACAAGTTTTCGTTCCCTTAGCGGCGTCCGTGTTAGGTTGTAACCCTCGAAATAAATCAGATCAAAAATCTCAAAAACGAATGCACCGCCCTTGCCCATTGCCTGCTGAAGGCTCTGAAAACTACTGCGGCCAGCGCGGTCAACAACTACCACTTCACCGTCGAGTATAGCGGTGGTTGCGGGAAACGTTTTCAGCGCCCGGGCCAGATTGGGAAACTTCTCCGTCCAATCTTTGCCGTTACGGCTCCAGAAATGAGCGTTGCCGCGATTCAGATGACAAACCATCCGGTAGCCGTCAAATTTCAATTCATGAATCCATTCATCACCTTCCGGCGGTTTCCTAACCAACGTTGCGAGTTGCGGCGCTATGAACTCCGGCATCGGGGTTTTGCGCGCGCCCGGTATTTTTTTTGGATCGACTCGAGTCATTTGTTAGCGCACGTTGGCGAACGGAAAATACCGGTCATAACAATCTCAGCGGATTCAAAGTTCAAGCCTTCTGTTGTGTAATTCGGGCCATATAAAGCTCCAGCATTGCCCTGAACGCTGCGTTTGCAATGCCCGGCACCGTGATTGCTAAGACATCAGTGAATGCACATTCACCAGATTTCTCGTGCTACGGAAGCAGACACTCCCCTCCGATTCTTGTACCGGAAAACTACAGGTAACCCTAAGCGATAGGACTGCTTAACTGAAGGGGCCCGCCGCCTCTTCTGCAATTAGCGAGGGCGAATAAGCATAGCTGGAGGAGGCAAACATGTTGAAGTTAAAAACCACTTTGTTGGCAGTTTTTTCCATAATTATTTTAGTCACGTCGACCCTTCCCAATTTTGCGCAAGCCGCAATTGGCCAAACACAAAATACGACTGCCAAAGATGACAAGCACAAGGATAAAAAAACTTATACCGGCACTCCAGTCCTCTGGCGCGAGCCCACTGACATTGAGTCGCGTAATCTCCTGCTGGGAGCAGGTGGCGAGACAATGAAGCCTGATCTTAGCCGCGTCACTTTTGTCGAAGATAAGCCGGGTGGCTATTCCACCAAGTATCGCGTTCGCGACGGCGCCGGCAACGAATGGATTGCCAAACTCGGGAAAGAGGCCCAACCCGATACCGCAGCAAATCGGTTGTTGTGGGCCATCGGATATGAGACCGAAATCGCTTATTTGATTCCACACCTGACGATCATCGGCAAAGGCACGTTTGACAATGTGCGGCTTGAGGCGCGGCCCAAGGATGTTAAGCGAACGGGTATCTGGAAATGGAATGACAATCCATTCAAAGGCACGCGCGAGCTTCAGGGATTAAAGATCATGATGGCCCTGATCAATAACTGGGACATGAAGGACGACAACAACGAGATTCTGGCGACTCGCGGCGAAACTACCGGAGGAGAGTTGCGCTACATTATCAGCGACCTTGGCGGCAGTTTCGGTAAAACGGGAGGCATCATTTCGCGCAGCCGCAACAAACCTTCCGACTATGTGAAAGCGGAGTTCGTTAAGTCGGTCAAGGGCGACCGTGTTGATATTAACTACGGCGGGAAGAACAAAGAACTCTTCAAAGATATAACCGTGCAGGATGCGAAATGGATTGCTGGTTGGTTGCGTCGCCTGAGCGATGAGCAGATCAAGGATGCTTTTCGCGCGGCAAACTATACGCCCGAAGAAGTCGAGGCATTGGCTAGTGCGGTTCGGAACCGAATTAGTGCTCTGACGAGCGTCTCGACGAATGTCGCGACTAATTGAGGCTGACTGCTTTTCTCACTTTAATCTACTAGGAGCGAGGAGCATTGCGCCGCGACTGCTGCGCCATGCTCCTCTTGTTATGCTCCAGCCACGAAAAGGTTGAACTCGCCATGTGGCGGCGAAAATGTTTAGAGCAACGTTGGCCATATTGACACCTCGTCGCGGAACGAATATCAGCTATTTCGCCAAGCCGCGAAGACTCAAGCTCCGACGCATTCATGCTATAAAGACTTCGTGCCTTGCGGCACTTCAAGCCATGACACAGTCAGTTAAAGGCGAAATCGCCGCCGCTTACAACGAATGGGCCGAGACGTACGATACCGATAAAAACGCCACACGTGATCTGGCGGCGCAGGTCTTAAGACAAGCTGACCTGACCCTCGGTGGCCGCAGGGTTATCGAAGTCGGCTGCGGCACTGGTCGCAACACGGAATGGTTGGCCACGCTCGCCGCGGGCCCTCGCAACATTGTGGCGCTGGATTTTTCCGACCAGATGCTGACACGGGCAAGGGCGCGTGTACATGATCCGAGAGTACGTTTCATTCAGCATGATGTTCGTGTCCCGTGGCCGCTGGCGGATAACTCAGCAGATCTCGTAATCGCGATGCTTATACTGGAACACGTTGAAGTGCTTGAACCGTTCTTCGCTGAGGTTGCCCGCACACTCACAACTGAAAGCGAAATTTTCATGTGCGAGCTACACCCCATGCGTCAACTGCTGGGAGGTCAGGCTCAGTTCACCAGCGTGGAAACAGGCGAGCGCCAGCTAGTGCCGGCATTCCTTCACAATACCGGGGATTACGTCAATTCAGCGTTGTCGTCTGGATTTCAACTCGTAGAAATGGGCGAATGGCGCGATTCGGATGCTCTCCAAAAGGACCTACCCAGGCTGTTATCGTTGCGCTTGCGGCTGCCCGGAAGGGCTGAATAGTGACCGGATGGCAGAACCAGGTGATGACCACACATCCTCACTCCGTGGACAGTGGCGCATTGATATTCTTCTCTTTTATACCTTAGCCAGCGAGCTCTCGAAATCAACTAAGACCTACTGCTGCTATACCAAATGATTAAACCGCCTATCGCTCCGACAAGCGCAGATAGCACCGTATAAATCGTCTTGCCAATTACTAGACCCACGATGACTCCCAACGCAGCACCACCTAACACTAAAGCGAAAAAAAGCTTAGGCTTATTCATAGTTACTCCTTTTCTTGATGTTCACAGTATGTTGGGCGAACACTCGCACAAACGTTATTGAAGCGACAGACTGAAAAGTCTGTCTCCGATAAGGCAGGCAAGATGCCTGCCTCCCGGCAATCATGGGACGATTGCCGCGACGAAAGATGAGGGCTGAGTGACATGTTTAAGCGCCGTTGAGAAGTGCAGGCGAGTCCACTGTTCAAAAAACCAATTCGAAATGAGACCAATCGATTTCCCAGAAGGAACTCGCAAGGCTGGAGTTCAGGGCCTCGAGAAACGCGAGAAAGCCGCAGACTACACCCGAGGATAGTTCATGTCAACGAAGTAGTTGGCACGAATTGACCAACAAAGGACCGGCGCGGATTGAGCCACGCCGGCCTTATTTGTAGGACAGGCATTCCTGCCTGTCCGTTTTATAAAAATCGCGCTCTGGGGCAGATTAGGACAGGCAGGAATGCCTGTCCTACGCTACTCAATCACTCCTCTACTTCGCCATCGCCACCAGCGGCAAAGAGGGAGTTGAGGAAATCCTTTGTACCTGACGGCCCAGTGAGTTCCAGCCAGATTGGACCTTCGCCTGGTTCGAGCCGAAGATTGAACCGCAAGAACGGACAACATTGGCGCTCAACAGTAATCAATTGGGCCAATGAAGCAACCCAGCTCGCATCTGACGGGAAGCGATAGGAATAGCCGTCCTCAAGCTCTCTGATCTCTGCGACGCCCCGTTCCACAGTTTTCAATAGGCCCGCTCTGCGCTCCCGAAATTCGGAATCAGTCAAGTTACAAGCAATCGGTATGGTAGTGGTCTCCATTCGTCTGCCCTCATATGGCGATTTGTCGAGTTGATATCATAAGCAAAAAGACCGGCGTGGACTAAACCACGCCGGCCTTTTTGTAGGACAGGCATTCCTGCCTGTCCGTTTTATGAACATCGCGCTCTGGGCAGATAGGACAGGCAGGAATGCCAGTCCTACTCAATGACTTCTTCAACTTCGCCGTCACCGGACGCCGCAACCAGCGGCTCGCGCGCCGGAGGCGTTGCTATATCGTGACCGCCGACAATGTCAGGAAAATCATCCAGCTCGCGTTCGCGGGCCTGTTCAATTGTCTCATCGCGGGCAATCTCCACATTGCGGTAATATTCCATGCCCGTGCCGGCGGGAATCAACCGACCCATGATGACGTTCTCCTTCAGACCGCGTAGATAATCGATGCGTCCCGAGATGGCTGCTTCGGTCAAGACACGCGTAGTCTCCTGGAACGACGCCGCAGAGATAAACGAGTCAGTCGAGAGCGAAGCCTTAGTGATGCCCAGCAAGAGTGGCTCAGCCTGCGCAACCTCGCCGTCCTCCCCGTTGACGCGCTCGTTCTCATCAGTGAAACGGAAACGATCCACCTGTTCCTCGAGCAGGAAGTCTGTATCGCCAACTTCTTTGATCTTCACCCAGCGCAGCATCTGCCGCACGATGACCTCGATGTGCTTATCGTTAATATTCACACCCTGCAAGCGGTAAACCTCCTGGATCTCATTGACGAGATACTCCTGCAACCGTTGCATTCCCAACACGCGCAGAATGTCGTGCGGGTTAAGCGGACCATCCATTAACGCTTCACCAGCGCGAACCCGGTCACCCTCCTGCACGTTGATGTGCGTGCCGCGTGGAATGTCATACTCGCGCTCTTCACCATCGTCGCCGGTAATTATTAGTTTGCGTTTACCCTTGGCAATGGGTCCCAGAGTGACCGTACCGTCAATTTCAGACATGACCGCAGTTTCCGCCGGCCGGCGCGCTTCAAACAACTCCACGACACGCGGCAGACCGCCGGTAATATCCTTGGTTTTCGTAGTTTCGCGCGGAATCTTCGCAATGATGTCTCCAGGCTCCACATCCTCGCCATCGACCACCATCAAATTCGCCCGCACCGGCATCTGGTAAGTCTTCAGCACTTTGTTACCCGCGCTGCGAACTTCCAGCCGCGGCTGTTTCTTCTCATCAGGTGAGTCTTTGACGACCATGCGCGATTGCCCTGTAACCTCGTCGACTTCTTCGTCAAACGTCACGCCTTCCTTCAGGTCCTGATACTTAACGTGACCGGCAACTTCGGTCAGGATCGCGAAGGTAAAAGGATCCCACGTGGCCAGTAGTTGATCCTGAGTGACACGCGCGCCGTCCTCCACGAGAATGTGCGCGCCGTAAACGATCTGATAACGCGCTGCCTCGCGACCGCGGTCGTCGATGATCGTTAGGGAACCATTGCGGTTCATGGCGATGCGCTCGCCCTTGCGGCTTTTGACGGTCTGGAGATCCAGATACCTGATTGTGCCGTCCTGGCGGGCTTCGTGTTTGGACGATTCCTCGAGGCGCGCCGTACCACCGATGTGGAAGGTGCGCATGGTGAGCTGCGTGCCCGGCTCGCCGATGGACTGTGCGGCAATTACGCCCACAGCCTCGCCAATTTCTACCGGCCTCCCTGTTGCGAGGTTACGGCCGTAGCATTTGATGCAGCAACCACGCCGCGACTCGCAGGTCAGGACGGAACGAATACGCACCCGCTGCACGCCCGAACGCTGAATCTCCGACGAAAGATCTTCATCAATTTCAGCGTTAGCGTCGACGATGACCCGGCCTTCAACCGGATCGATAACGTCTTCCAGGGCGATGCGACCGACGATACGATCGCGCAACGACTCAATCTCCTCGCCGCCTTCAACAATGGCGCTGGCGGAGATACCGCGGAGGGTGCCGCAGTCCGGTTCGCTGATGATTACGTCCTGAGCCACGTCAACGAGACGGCGCGTCAGGTAACCTGAGTCCGCGGTTTTCAATGCGGTATCAGCAAGACCTTTGCGCGCGCCGTGTGTCGAGATGAAGTACTGCAACACGTCCAAACCTTCGCGGAAGTTGGCCTTGATTGGCGTCTCGATGATTTCGCCCGAGGGCTTGGCCATCAAGCCGCGCATACCCGCCAACTGTCGAATTTGCTGCGCACTGCCTCGCGCGCCAGAGTCGCTCATGACCAGAATCGGATTGAGCTCGCCCGAAGATTTCTCGCGCTCGTCCATCGCCTTGAACATTTCCTTGGCGACTTTGTCAGTGACTTCAGACCAGACAGCAATGACCTTGTTGTAGCGTTCGCCGCTGGTGATCACGCCGTCGAGATACTGTTGTTCGACCGCGATAACATCCTTTTCGGCTTTATCAACTAACGGCTTCTTGGCATCCGGCGTTACCAGATCGTCGATGCCGATCGAAATGCCGGCTTTGGTGGCATAGAGGAATCCGAGGTTCTTAAGGTCGTCAAGCATCTTCACAGTCATCTCGTGGCCGAGACGGATGTGCGAATAGTTGACCAACGACTGCAATCCCTTTTTCTTGAGTGTGCCGTTGAAAAACGGCAAACCGGGCGGAATCGAATCGTTAAATATGACGCGACCAACCGTCGTATCGATCACGCGGCGCACATCTTCCTGCACGGCGGCACGGAGGATGTCCTGCGGATCATGCTCCTGCGTCAGATCGATCAAGTCTCCCTGGATGCGGAGCTTGATTGGTGTTTGCGTCGTAACTTCCCTGGCGTCAAGCGCCAGCAACACTTCCTCAAGCGAGGCGAACACACGGCCCTCGCCCTTCGCCCCTGCCTTGTCACGCGTCAGGTAGTAAATTCCCAGCACGATATCCTGCGAAGGCACCGCGATTGGCTGGCCGCTGGCAGGACTGAGAATGTTGTTACTCGAAAGCATTAATACCGCTGCTTCGATTTGCGCTTCAGGCGACAGCGGAATGTGCACGGCCATCTGGTCGCCATCGAAGTCTGCGTTAAAAGCTGTGCAAACGAGGGGGTGAATCTTGATCGCCTTGCCTTCTACCAGCACGGGTTCAAACGCCTGGATACCCAGACGGTGAAGCGTAGGTGCGCGGTTTAGAAGCACCGGATGTTCGCGAATCACTTCCTCGAGGATGTCCCAAACCACTGGCTCCTGACGCTCAACCATTTCGCGCGCCTGCTTGATGGTGGCCGCATGACCCTGCTTCTCGAGTTGGTTGTAGATGAACGGCTTGAATAGTTCGAGCGCCATCTTCTTCGGCAGGCCGCACTGATGCAGTTTCAACTCCGGACCGACAACGATCACTGAGCGGCCCGAATAGTCGACACGTTTGCCGAGAAGGTTCTGACGAAACCGTCCTTGCTTGCCCTTGAGGGTTCCGCTCAGCGACTTAAGCGGACGATTATTGACCCCGCGTAAAACGCGACCTCTCCGCCCATTGTCGAATAAAGCGTCAACCGCTTCCTGCAGCATGCGTTTTTCGTTGCGCACAATTACTTCCGGGGCGCGCAGCTCCATCAGCTTCTTCAGGCGGTTGTTGCGATTGATGACGCGACGATAGAGATCGTTAAGGTCCGAAGTGGCGAAACGTCCGCCATCGAGGGGCACCAGGGGACGCAGCTCGGGCGGAATAACGGGAATGACGTCCAGAATCATCCATTCAGGCCGATTGCCCGACTTGAGAAAACTGGTCGCTACCTTCAGCCGCTTGGAATACTTGAGTTTCTTCTGTTGCGATGTCTCTTCGCGCATTCGCTTGCGAAGCTCAATCGAGAGTTCCTCGACCTTCACCATCGCCAGCAATTCCTTGATTGCTTCGGCGCCCATCTTGGCAACAAACTGCGCCGGGTAGTCGCGCACCAGTTCGCGATAGCGCTCATCGGAAAGCAGCTCGCGCTCTTTGATTCCGGGAACGTCACCCGGATCAATGACGATGTAAGATTCGAAGTAAAGCACTTTTTCGAGTTCGCGCAGGGGAATGTCGAGCAAGTGGCCGATGCGCGAGGGCAGTCCCTTGAAGAACCAGACGTGGGAACAAGGGCTGGCGAGATCGATGTGACCTAACCGCTCGCGGCGCACCTTCGCCTGTGTCACTTCCACTCCGCACTTATCGCAGATCACGCCACGATGCTTCATGCGTTTGTACTTCCCGCAGAGGCATTCCCAATCAGCCACCGGACCGAAGATGCGCGCGCAGAAAAGTCCATCACGCTCCGGCTTAAACGTTCGATAGTTGATCGTCTCCGGCTTTGTCACCTCGCCATGCGACCATTGCCGAATCTTGTCCGGCGAAGCCAGCGAGATTCGAATCGCTTCAAAGTCAGGAGCTAATTGCGTCTTTTCTTGTTGAAATCGAAACACGTCGTTTCTCTCCATTGCCAATTGCCGATTGCCAATTTCCAATTGGTCTTTCGCGACTGTTAATCACTAAGACCAACCAAAGGAATCAAGTTCGACGGCCATTACCAATCGGCAATTGGCAATTGGCAATCGAAAATACTTATCCTTCAACAGCGCTGGTAACCAGCGCTTCACCAACGCCGTCTCCGCTCTCATCGCCATTGCCGGCGACCTTCTTATTGATCAGCTCAACGTCGAGGCACAGAGACTGAAGCTCACGCACCAGTACGTTGAACGATTCCGGCAGGCCCGGATCGAAATCAGCCTCACCCTTGACAATAGCCTCGTAAATCTTGGAACGCCCGGCAACGTCGTCAGACTTCGCCGTCAACAGCTCCTGAAGAATGTGAGCGGCGCCATAAGCTTCGAGCGCCCAAACCTCCATCTCTCCAAACCGCTGTCCGCCGAATTGCGCCTTGCCGCCGAGGGGCTGCTGCGTAATCAAGCTGTAGGGTCCAATCGAACGCGCGTGAATCTTGTCGTCGACCAGGTGCGAAAGTTTGAGCATGTAGATGTAACCAACAGTTACTTTCTGCTC
>JBKOZZ010000031.1:0-6082 GCA_046726155.1 Acidobacteriota bacterium | reverse complement strand
CTTATGGGTATCGTGTTTCTAATTCTAAACCCAACTATTCTGCTCCCAGACACCTGGCACCACGTGGGACTTTTTGCCGGGCAAAAACTGATCGGCCATGATGGCTATGAATTCATGGGCAAACTTTATTCGCACCGGTTTACCGACTGGCTGCGCGGAATACCCTGGTATTTCTACCATCTCTTTTTAGTCATCAAGCTGCCGTTATTAACGGTGGCCGGGTTCCTGGTGGGTTTTCCTCTGCTTTTCCGGCGCCAGATCGGAGACGGACGTTACTTCATTCTGTTATGGATGTTTTTGTGGATGATGACGTTCAGCTTTGGGGGCGGGAAGTTTACTCGTTACTTTACTACAGTGCTTCCAGCGGTGCTCATTACCTCAGCCATTGGAGTGCAAACTGTCGGTCGCTGGCTTGGTCGAAGGCTTTCCTCCTTGCTCGCAGCCGAATGGCCAAACGGTTATTCGCGCCTGATTCTTACAGCGATCGTGATCCTGGGTTCTCTCAAGACGTCGGCCAATTCGGCGCCACACTTTCGCCTTTACACAAATGCACTTGGGGGCGGCGCCGCCAAACAAGGCTACTATTTTCCGCATGATGAGTTCTACGATTCGAGCATTCGGGATGTGATGATCGAGATAGCCAGCCGTGCCGCGCCAGGAGCAAAAGTCGCAAGCGAGACTCCTGGTCTAGCTTCATACTATGCGCAGCGTGCCAATCGTCCGGATCTTGTTTGTGTCCCTGTTTCCGATCCAAACGCGTTGCAGCAACTACGAGAAGGAGACCTTGTGATTGACGCTCGAGGGCGTCACTATTTCAGCAACGAGCCAATCGTTTCGGCACTAGAGCAGTCAAGCGCTCCCATCCTTCGTGTTTCACTTGGCAACGTACCCGCTGTTTCAGTCTACATGCTGAACACGAAATCGCTGGAAACAATCGTCGAAGCCGCGCGTCGCCTGCCTCCACTGGCAAAGAGTTTATATCCGTCATTACCGGGTCCGCGGCCGTTGCCAGGTCCCCGGCGGGCTACCCCCCCGGAGTGCTGTATCGTTCGCAATGAAGCGCCGTAGGCGAACCCAAACTCTGATATATGGTTCTTTGCTTTCGAATAACGTCGCCCCTTGCCCGCGTGGGGCGGGCGAGACGCCAGCGATCCCGGAAAGAGCGGCCCTTCTTTGTATAATCTCCGCCTTCCGTTCGCGCTTTGTCGTCCACAATAGGAGGTCTACTTTGAAAAAGTTGCTCATCGCGTCACTTTGTTTTTTACTCGCTTTCTCGCTTGCTCAAGCACAAAAACAGTTTACGCTCGAGCAAGTGATGAGTGCCCCATTTCCGTCGAATCTGAAAGCGGCGCCGGTCGGCGGCAGCGTTGCCTGGGTGCAGATCGCAAAAGGCGCGCGAAATATCTGGGTGGCGAGTCCGCCAGACTACAAAGGCAAACAGTTGACGACCTACACCGATGACGACGGCGAAGAACTTGGTGAACTGGTTTGGACGGCAGACGCCAGGGCGATCATTTACACGCGCGGTGGGGACCTTGACGGTTTCGGTGAGAATCCGAATCCGCGCAGTGCACCGGAAGAACCAAAACAGCTGCTGTGGATCGTATCGCTCGACGGTAAGCCGCCGCGCCAATTAACAGAAGGACACTCCGCAGCAGTCTCGCCGAAAGGCAACGCCGTCGCTTACATTTCCAAGCGAGATATTTGGTCATTAAAAATTGACGGCAATGAAAAGCCCGCCGCACTGGTGCAGTCGAAGGGTCGAAGCAGTTCGCTTCGTTGGTCTCCTGATGGGTCGAGATTGTTGTTCGTTAGTAGCCGGGGAGATCACAGCTTCATCGGGATTTATGATCTGAGCGCGAAAACTGTCCGTTATCTGGACGCAAGCGTGGACCGCGACAGTGAGCCTGTCTGGTCGCGCGATGGCAAACAAGTCGCCTTTATTCGTATTCCTACATCGCGGGAGACCGGGGCTTTTGCGCCCAAACGACGTGGCGAGCCGTGGTCCATTCGCGTTGCCGATGCCGGGACCGGCGTGGGACACGAGCTATGGAAGGCAGACAAGGACGCGGGAAGTGTCTTTAGAAATATTGTTGCCGATGATCAACTCGTCTGGTCTGCCGATGACCGCATCGTTTTTCCCTGGGAGAAAGACGGATGGACGCATCTTTATTCGGTTACCTCGGCTTCCGAACCGCGCACCAATAGGGCCATTCCGTTAACACCCGGCGAGTTTGAAGTTGAGCACGTCTCGCCAAGCGCGGATAAGAGAGAGATTATCTACTCCTCCAATCAAGCCAACATAGATTACCGACACATCTGGCGCGTCTCCACGGCTGGTGGAAAGCCTGCAACGTCTTTGGCTGCGATATCGGGCAACGGAATCGAGTGGTCGCCAGTTGCGACCAGCGATGGAAAGGCGATCGCTTTCTTTCACTCGGATGCCCGGCGTCCCGGGCGGGCTGCAATCCAGATTGGATCGGAAAGCATGCGCGACATGGCCGTAGACTCAATTCCGGCCGAGTTTCCTGAAAGCTCGCTGGTGGAACCTCAGCAAGTGATCCTCGACAGCGCGGACGGAATGAAGATTCATGGCCAACTATTCCTGCCCGCAAACCTTGATAAGAGGAAGCGACATCCTGCGATCCTATTTTTCCACGGCGGCTCGCGTCGCCAGATGTTGCTGGGCTGGCATTACATGTACTACTACCGCAACGCCTATGCGATGAATCAATATCTTGCCAATCACGGTTACATCGTTCTCTCGGTCAACTACCGCAGCGGAATCGGCTACGGTATGGAGTTTCGCGAAGCTTTGAATTATGGCGCGACGGGCGGAAGCGAATTCAATGATGTGATGGGCGCCGGCATTTACTTGCGCAATCGTCCGGACGTCGATCCGCAAAGGATTGGACTATGGGGTGGTTCGTACGGCGGCTACCTGACGGCAATGGGATTGGCACGCGCCTCCGATCTTTTTGCAGCCGGTGTCGACATGCATGGAGTGCATGACTGGAATATCGTTGTCCGCAACTTCGTGCCGGCTTACGATCCGCTTGCCAAACCTGACGCCGCCCGGCTGGCCTTTGAATCATCACCGCTCTCGTCGATCAAGACGTGGCGCTCGCCCGTGCTGCTGATTCATGGCGATGACGACCGCAACGTGCCGTTTAGCGAAACAGTGCATCTGGTGGAAGCATTACGAGCTCAGGGGGTGGAGTTTGAGCAGTTAATTTTCCCAGATGAAATCCACGATTTTCTGCGACACGAAGACTGGTTGCGCGCCTATCGCGCCTCGGCAGAGTTTCTTGATCGCCACCTGAAGAATGGCAACCGCTAAGTACTAGCGCGTCTGCCACTACAGTGGGATTATGAATAAGCGGGACCGTGACAAGTCGTCGAGGAGGCCGCGACATTCCTTGTTAAGTCCCAATGGTTCCACCGTGTCGAGTTCACTTGGGAGCGTTTGTCACTTCCTTGATACGATCGAGATTGATCACTTCCAGTTCACTCGATCCGTAATTTGCGACAAATAAAGTTCTGCCATCTGGCGATTGCCCAAACTCCCGTGGAAAGATTCCAGCCGGCACGCTTCCAGCTAACGCCGCCTGACCTTCACCGACTCGAGCGGCGTCAATAACGCTCAGCGTCTGCCGCGCGGTCTGATCAGCGGCGAAACGGTTTGAATTGGTCACCAACACTAGTTTTCCGTCGTTCACGACCGCGACTCCGACCGGAGAGGATCCCACCTGTACCTTACCGACCTGAGCGTGTTCCGCATTACTTCGTATGACATTGGTGTCAAACGCCAGTAAAGAATTTGAATTGCGCGCTGTTACAAATACTCGATCGCCGCTCGGTGAGATTGCCAGACGAACCGGACTGCATCCAGCGGGCACATTAGACACTATCGAGTTTGCCGGATCACTTTGAGCGCGACCCACGTCCACGACGATGATCGCACCTTGAGGATACTGCTCTTTAGCGGTAACTGGATCGGCGCCTTCGGGTTTGCAGGCGATCGGCCACTTAAGCGACTTCGGCGCGACCTGGCTGGTCGTGTAGAGCCACTTTCCATCCGGTGAAAACGTGAGCGCAATTGGCGCCACACCCACGGGAATTTTTCCTACTTTTGCTGTGTCTTTGAAACCTTCGGCCCGGGCCTTCTCCAGATTGATGACCGTGATTGTTTCTGTGTTTTCGTCGCTGACAAATAGAAACTTGTCATCAGCAGTCACGTTAACGTAGACGCTGCCGGAAAATCTTCCGTCGCTGATATAACCCAGGATCGGATCGCCGCGACTTGAAGTCATGCGCATCACGTCCATGAAAACCACGTATTCGTCATCAGCTACAATTAATAACTTGCCGTCGTGAGTGATGACCATTCCGGTCGGCGATGCTTCAACCGGAAAGACTTTCTGCACCGTTAGTCGGCCGTCCGTCCGGCTTAACATCGCCACCCCGTTAGTCGATTTCGGATTCGAACTGGTCACCGACACAAAAAGCCAGCACCCGTCCATGCTGGAAATAGTGCTGAAAGGACGGCCCGGCAACGAGACATAAGAAACCGCTTCGGTGCCAGGGGTATTGCAACGAGAAGTTGCCTTCGCACCGATCGTTTGCGCTGTCCCTGCCAAACAAAAAAACACGACAAACAGTGCGGCGCCAACAGTCTGCTTTGCGACCGACATTATCTCAAATGGACTTTTCATGGTCCGGGACTCCTTAACAAAGAATACTGCGGGAAGATTTTTATTTTAGTTCGGAGTGTATTCGAATTTTCCTGCAAAATCACATAAGGGTTAAATGGCGCTCACCGTCTAACCTCAACTTCCAGTGGCTTCGCATCATGAGACTCGTAACCTTCGGGCCAGTTTGAAACGTTCACGCCGTAGAGCCAGTCAGAGTCGGGGGTGACGGCCAAGCGGATGGTGATCGGCCGCCCCCGCATGGCGTTAAATCGGACGAACAACTTATCGATGCGCCACTCCTGAATCAGCGGCTGACCCGCAGGTTCTACGGCGATTAGCCGTGAGCCGCAATTTGCGCCGTTCACAAAAAGCGTCACGCGCGTCTTGATGTTCTTGGGTATGGCGTCAATCGGAAGCACCGGCTGGACGTGCGCGCGAACGAGCATGTGGCTCACGCGGCGCCGATCCTCGCGAGCCGGAACTGTGTAGTCGAGATGTCCCACTCCGAATCCCCAAATGTATCCGGGACCGCCACCCACCTTCTCGAATCGCTGGTCGGTCGCCATGTGTGGCTTGAAGCGATAGAGAATTGATTTGTCTTCGCGGAAAATTGCCTGCGGCAGTGTCGCCGGATCATTCAAAGGACGTGCCCAGGCAAACTGCCGCGGCACCAGATGCCGAGTCGGATCAAGCAATCGCTCCGGTGGATCAGCAGTAGCGAGCGAGGAAAACATTTGCGCAGCGCGACCAACCTCCGCTAGCACGCCCTGGTCGCGATCCGTGGTGAAGGTGACGCCATAACCACGACCTGGATCAGGCGTCAGAATCCAGAACATTGCGCCGCCGGCACCGGCGCGCACACTGCTTTCAAAGAAGCCGCGATACCACTCCAATTGCGAAAAACCCTTGTAGCCCTCAACACCCATCCCGAATTCCCCGAACACCAGTGGCTTCTTCAGGGATAAAGCCGCAGCGGCGCGGTTTTCGATAAACTCGGCCAGCGCCCTGGGCGAGTCGACAAAACTATCCGTGTCGTCCCTTGGATAATTGTGCACGTCGCAGTAGTCGATATTTGGTAGCTGATGGTCGGCGAGCCATTCGCGCCTTTCAGCAGCCGTGCGATAACCCCAGTCACCTGGAGCGATGATGTGGTTGGGATCGAGCGATTTTAGATAGGCGCTCATCTCCGCAATCCATGTCCGGCGTTCTGAGCAGCGGCTGGTTACCGCCTGGGCTTCATTGATCAACTCCCAACCAAAAATATTGGGATCGTCGCGATAGAGCATGCCCGTGACCGTGTTGCGTCGCGTGGCAAGTTTCTCGAGGTGCTCACGATAGAGACGGCGAGTTTCGTCGTTTGTGTAAAAGAGCATCGCGCGTTCCGGGTT
>JBKOZZ010000030.1:0-14283 GCA_046726155.1 Acidobacteriota bacterium | reverse complement strand
CCTCATTGCACCGCATGTTGCTATGTGCGCTTCGTTCAAAATACATCAGCACCCGTGGCCCATCTTCTTGCGCCACTTAGCAGGGTTTTGCTATAGTCAACATCTGAAAACCAACATTTAGCATTAACCTGCAAAGCCCGGGCGCTTTGCTTCAGGAAAGGAATTTCTTATGGGAAACGAAGATTATCGGCGAGAGTCTGGCGACAGCATTTCCACTCGTCTTTGTTACCTTCTAATCGGCGGCAGCATTGGGGCCGTGATTGCCCTGCTTTTTGCACCAAAATCCGGCCAGGAGCTTCGCGGCGACCTTGCCGACGCGACGCGCAAAGGCATTGATAAATCGCGTGAGGCTGCTCAGCACCTTAGCGAGCGGGCGGGCGAGTATTACGAATCCACTCGTGAGCGTGCCGGGGAACTCTACACGCAAGCGGCAAACAAGGCTTCTGATATTTACTCACAAGCCACCGAGAAAGTTGGCGAGGTGGCGCAGAGTGCTCGTGAAACCGCAGCGCGTAAGACCAGCACGGTTGCCGCAGCGATTGATGCCGGGAAGAAGGCTTATCAGGAAGAGAAACGCAAGACGGAATTGTCCGGCAGGATTGAGGCCGCTCCTCAATACCACGAAAAGCCAAACTAGAAGATTGACGATGCCGATTGCCAATTTCCGATTGGCACCGAGATAAGTGGGAGACCTGAAATCGGCGATGGCAGTTGGAAATCGGCAATTGAAAATTCTCTATGTCGCTTCTTGCGCTACAAATGAACCGTAACGATCCCATGTTCTGGATCATGGTGGTCATCGCGCTGTCTTTCATCATCATCGCGGTGGCGATGGTGGCCATTGCAGTCTTCATTAGCCGCGCCGTGAAGTCGGTAAACCGTCTCGAAGAAAAGCTCGAACCTTTAATCGAGAGGACAACGGTGATAAGCGAGCAGGGGCGGCAGATTGCAGTGCAGGGAAAACTGATCGCCGAACAGTTTAGCGCGGTTACCGCCCATCTTTCGGCTGCCACCATGAACCTTTCGGAATCGCTGGCGATAATCAAAAATGAAGTTGGCGAATTGAAGGAAATGGTGAGTGAGACGGCGCATGATGCCCGTGATAAAGTCGAACTGGTCAGCCGGACGATCGATCGCACACACGATCAGGTGGCCGCTACTACCGATTTCATTCAAAGAAAAGTAGTCGAGCCGGCGCGCGAGCTGGCGGCGATTATGGCGGGCTTCCGTCGCGGACTCGAAGTTCTCGTAGCTCCAATACCGAAGCCCATTAACCAAACCTACGGAGACGACGAGATGTTCATCGGTTGACCTCTGACCCGCTAATGGCCACGAACCCGAACCATCGAATCCTCCTGGATCATGGTTCGGGTTTTTAGTTGTCGGGCGTTCATCTTGGTGTCCGCGCCAGCGGCTGCGCCGCGTGGCTTGAAGCCAAAGCCCTATTGGTTTTGGTACTGGGTCGGTTTACGTGGGGAGCTCGGATTCTTTGGAGAACCTTGCGCGGAAGAGACTTGTTGCAGGCAGCAACCTATTAATTTCCAGCGTTCGCTTGTGCGGATGCTGCCACTGGGCAAATGTTTGAAATTGACCCTAGCATCCGGCGCTACCGCGCTCGGTTCTGCATGGCGTGCGGCTCTTATTTATCAAACTGACCCACTACGTTAGTTTTATACGTTTTGGCTACTAAATGCGTCTGCTGTTAGTATTGTTAATTCTGAATGCGGCAAGAAACTATGTCTACTGAAACCCCACTTGACCTGAAAAAAACGATCAACCTACCGAAGACCGGATTCTCTCAAAAGGCGAATCTGGCGCAGAGCGAACCCGCGCGTTTGAAGAAATGGACGGAGGTCCGCCTCTACGATCTGATTCGCGAGGCGCGCGTGGGCGCAGAGAAGTTTATCCTTCACGACGGCCCGCCGTACGCCAATGCCGACATCCATCTCGGCACAGCAATGAACAAAATCCTTAAAGACTTCGTCGTGAAAACTCGCAACATGATGGGCTACGACGCGCCTTATGTGCCTGGCTACGATTGCCATGGCTTACCGATTGAGCTGCATGTTGAGAGAAAACTTGGTACCAAAAAGGCAAACATGCCGGCAGCCTCGATCCGCCGTGCGTGTCGGGAATACGCCAGTAACGCGCTGAAGAGCCAAACGCGCGACTTTCAACGGCTCGGCATTCTCGGCCTCTGGGAGAATCCATACCAGACCATGTCCAACGGCTATGAGGCTGAGACGGCGCGTCTATTCGGCACCTTTGTCGAGCGCGACTACGTTTACAAAGGTGCGCGCCCGGTCTACTGGTGTATTCATGACCAGACCGCGCTGGCGGAAGCAGAAGTTGAGTATCGTCAGCACAGTAGTCCTTCTGTCTACGTAAAGTTTCCGCTCGTCAGCGACCCGCAACAGATCGATCCGGCATTGGCAGGCCGAAAAGTTTTCGTGCTGATTTGGACCACCACGCCGTGGACATTGCCGGCAAACCTGGGCATTGCGGTCCATCCAAACTTTGAATACTCCGCGTTTGAATACGGCGACGAGGTTTACATCGTGGCTTCGGAATTACTCGACGCAGTCGCGGAAAAATGCGAACTCGCCAAACACGATGCGAATGGCGATCGTCTCGCGCCGCGGGTGCTCGCGCGTTTTCCGGGTTCGAAACTAGATCGTCTGGAAGCTCGCCATGCATGGCTTAATCGTCCTTCGCTATTGATGGTCGGCGAACACGTTACGCTCGGCGGTGAAGCCGACGCTGAGACGGAGTTGGATGTAAGCGAAGCCCGCGACCGGAAGGTGACTGGGAAGGCGGGGACCGGTGCCGTTCACACTGCCCCAGGGCATGGCCACGACGACTTTGTAATTGGTAAGCGTTATGGCCTGGAGATTTATTGCCCGGTCGACAACTCGGGCCACTTCACCGCGGAGGTAGAACACTTCGCCGGCATGAATGTCTTTGAGGCCAATGCAAAGATTGTCGAGTTTATGCGTGAGCACGGAGTGCTGCTGTTCAGTGAAAACTACGAGCATCGTTATCCCCATTGCTGGCGTTGCAAGAACCCCGTGATTTTTCGTGCTACTCCGCAATGGTTCATCTCACTTGACCAGGTGTCGAAAGACGATGATTGGGGACAAAGCCTGCGCAGCGGTGCGGAACATGCGATCCAAGAAACCGTGACCTGGATTCCAGCGTGGGGTCGTGAACGTATGTTGAATATGTTTAAGAACCGCAGCGACTGGTGTGTCTCGCGCCAGCGCGTATGGGGTGTCCCGATTCCGGTTTTCTATTGCGTGAATTGCAATAGAGAGAATCCGAATTCGTCGGTCCTGCTGGATCGCGTTGTCGTCAACCATGTGGCAGACATTTTCGAAAAGGAGTCGTCGGACGCATGGTATCAGCGCGAGGCGCGGGATCTCCTGCCCGACGGTTTTAAGTGTCCCACTTGCCGTGGCGATGAGTTTACCAAGGAAATGGACATCCTCGATGTCTGGTTTGATAGTGGTTCGTCCTGGCCGGCAGTATTTAAAGAATACTTCGCAGAGGACCTGGGAGTGTGGCGGCCTGCTGATGTTTACCTCGAAGGTGGCGATCAATATCGCGGTTGGTTCAACTCTTCATTGTTAATAAGTCTCGCGAAGTATCGTCAGGCACCTTACCGAAACGTCGTTACCCACGGTTGGCTAATCACCGTCCAGGGTGAAAAGATGAGCAAGTCTCAGGGCACTGGAATTTCACCCAACGAAGTCGTGAAAGACTCCGGAGCAGACACACTGCGCCTTTGGGTGGCCTCCTCGGATTACCACGAAGATGTGCGTTGCTCTGAAGAGATACTCGAGCGAACTGTTGATGCTTATCGCACGCTACGCAACACGGCGCGTTATGCACTGGGGAATCTCAACGGGTTTGTTCCTTCGCGCGACACGGTTGCGGAAAAAGACATGCTGGAGATCGACCGTTGGGCGCTGGCTGAGCTTGATAATGTGGTAGCCAAGGTCAGGGCTGCTTATGACAATTATGAGTTTCACCTGGCAACGCGGGCCATTTATTCGTTCTGCACGGTTACTCTGTCCGCGCGTTATTTCGACATAATCAAGGATCGCTTGTACACGAGTGCGCCGCAGAATCCGGCCCGTCGTTCCGCGCAGACCGCACTGTATAAGATCGCCGATGGGCTGGCCCGAATGCTGGCTCCAATTGTCGTTTTCACTGCCGATGAAATATGGGAAAACCTGCCCATGGATAATACGCGGCCCGCTTTCGTTCACCTCGCTTTGCTGCCGGAAGCAAGTGGCGGGGTCGATGGCAGTCTGCTTGCTAACTGGGAAAGGCTGTTTGAAATTCGCGACGACGTTCTGCAATCGCTGGAAGAGGCACGAATTGCGAAACAGATCGGCAGCTCGCTCGAGGCGCGCTTGGAAATATCCGCGGCGGGCGACAGCTACGATCTGCTGCTTCAGTATCGCGACCAACTCCGCTACATCTTCATCGTCTCTCAGGTTGACGTTGTGCGTTCGGATGAAGGCGCCAGCGGGGTCGTCGTCAAGGTTCTCCCCGCGGAAGGCAAGAAGTGTGAGCGCTGTTGGAACTATTCAACGCACGTAGGCGAGTCCACGCGTTACCCCGACGTTTGTGAGCGTTGTGTGGCGGCGCTTGAAGAGATTGAAGGCGAGGCAGTTGCTCCGTAGGAGCAAAATGTTTATAGCCATCAGACCTTCCCCGCGATCGAAACCGTTGTGGCTTCGGGGAAGGCAAATTATTCGACGATAGTCTATAAACATTCCGCCCCTGGCGGCGCTTTGGTTAGGGCCGTCGACGAATGAGGCAAACGTCTCCTGAATATGGATACACGATTCAATAACGCGAAAGTCGCCACCGACACGCGTACGCGTTTCGGTTGGCGGACCGGCTACCTACTTGCCAGTTTCGGCATCTACATGGTTGACCAGTCCAGCAAGGCTTGGGCTGTACGCGCGCTGAGGTTTGGTGACGATCGAACTATTATTCGTGGCTTCCTCGATTTCGTTTATACCGAGAATCGCGGAATTGCTTTCGGTCAACTGCAGGAAACCGGAGCCTTTGGACGTTGGTTCTTCGTGGTGCTGGCAATAGCCGCGGCAATGGCCGTGCTTTTTTATTTTATGCGCACCCCGCGAAACGATGATCGCGTGCTGGGCGCTTGCGCGCTTTTGTTGGCGGGCATTGCCGGCAACTTGACTGATCGAGTCAGGCTGGGTTACGTGATCGATTTTATTGTCCTGCACGCTGGTTCCTGGCACTGGCCAACTTTCAACGTCGCGGACGCAAGCATTTCAATTGGGGCGCTGCTGCTTGCTTATGATCTGGTTTTTGAGGGAAGGAAGCGGTCAGTCGTCAGTAGTTCGTAGCTGGTTGTCAGTTGCCAGTTGTCAGTTGCCAGTTGTCAGTTGTCAGCAGTTCGAGAGGTAAACGAGCAACCGCCACGAGCAACTAACCACGGACAACTAACTACCGACAACTGACCACTAACGTTTTTGGTTTATGTATCCAGAACTCTTTCGCATCGGAAATTTTCCTATTAATACTTATGGCGTGTTCCTGGCGCTTGCCTTCCTCTGTGCCATTCTGATCACTGTAAAGCTCGGCGTTCGTGATGGGTTACCGCGTGAAAAAATCTACGACCTGTGTCTCTGGATGCTACTGTCTTCGCTCATCGGTTCGAAGATCCTCATGTTCTTTACCGAACCTGAATATCGCGATCATCCATTGCAACTGCTGTCGCTCGACTTTCTTCGTTCAGGGGGAGTTTTTTACGGTGGATTGCTCGGTGCAATTCTCGCGGGCTATTTTTTGATGCGCCGCTACAAGCTTCCCTGGTGGAAGACGGCAGATGCCTGTGCGCCCGGCATCGCGATCGGCAATTTCTTTGGCAGGCAAGGCTGTTTTGCGGCCGGCTGCTGCTGGGGCAAACCGACGACCCTTCCGTGGGGTGTAAAGTTTACTGAGCTGGGACATGAAATCACCGGCGTACCCACCGACGCCTATCTTCATCCCACGCAGCTTTACGAGTCGTTCGCCATGCTGATTGTCTTCTTCTTCCTGCTGTGGCTCTACAAGCACAAACGCTTTAGCGGGCAGGTAATTCTCTCCTATGTGTTGCTCTATTCGGTTATTCGCTTCGGCATCGAGTTTTTGCGCGACGATCCGCGTGGCGATCTTTTTGGACTGACAACGTTAACCGGCCTCTCGACGTCGCAGATTATTAGTATCATTGTGGGAACCGGGGCGCTCGTATTGATGCTTGTGCGCCGGCGCCGGGCGGCTGGTCTCGCCAAGGCGGACGGCATCGCCGCTCCCAGCGCCGCGTGAATCTACGCGAAGATCTCTGATGTTTTCCCAATCGCAATAAACTGTCTCATAAGCAGAACTCCACGGAATCCTGTTCGCGACTTTGCTATGTAAAGTACTTGACAGCACTACAACCTTGCGCTAGGATCCCCGCATATGGGCTCGATCCGCCTGGTCATTCCCCAAAAAGAAGAGCCGCCCGCGCTTCACGAGCGGGCGATGGACAATCTCCAATACATTCGCGAGACGATGGAGCGCGCCACTGCCTTTACCGGCATTTCGGGTTGGGGCCAGGTGGCCATTGGCATTACCGCGCTGGCGGCCGCTTTCATCTCGGCTCAGCAGAAATCGTTCAAAGCCTGGCTCGCGGTCTGGGTCGCCGAGGCATTAATCGCGTTGCTGATCGCCGGCTGGTCGATGGACCGGAAGGCCCGTGCTGTAAAAATGCCACTGCTCTCAGGCCCGGGACGAAAGGTCGTGTTTAGTTTGTCGCCGCCAATTTTTGCCGGGGGAATAGTTACCGTGGTGCTCTATCGCGCCGGCTTAACCAATGCCATTCCCGGTCTTTGGTTGTTGCTTTATGGAACGGGTGTGGTTACCGGCGGAATGTTCTCCGTGAGCGCAGTTCCGATTATGGGTCTGTGTTTCATGGCCCTTGGTGCAGCAGCGTTTTTTGCGCCGGCTGGTCTTGCCAACTGGTTTATGGCAGCAGGCTTCGGCGGATTACATATAGTTTTTGGAGTGATTATCGCTAGGAGGTATGGTGGCTAGACAATCGGTATTAAAACATTCATCTCACAAGAAACGTGACGCGGGTACGGATTTAAAGGACGTTCGCGGTGGCAAGGCCAAACATCCTGCTCCCAATCTCGACCGCTTAATCCATGAACGAATGCGTCTCGGTATTGTCAGCGCGTTAGCTGCAAACGAATCTTTGACCTTCAACGCCCTTAAGGATCTGATGAGCACAACTGACGGAAACCTCAGCGTGCATGCGCGTAAACTCGAGGATGGCGGTTATATCGCATGCACCAAGTCGTTTGAGGGACGCCTTCCCAAAACAGAATACAAATTGACTATGGCTGGTCGACGAGCACTCGAAAACTACTTGAGCCACATGGAAACGCTCATCCACCAGATGCGCAATAGGTAGTACCGGTCATCTCTTTTTTTGCCCTGCGACTTTGCACGGCAAAGCGCTTTGACTGAATAGTTACAAACCGGAGAGATAAAGATGTACACGAATGTGAATCTGGCGGCGCCGGTAGGAGCATTGACGTTTTTAGGAACGGCCTTTTTGCTTTTTGTGATTGGCCTGGCCCTTATTTATTCCCTCCTCAGGAGAAAGATTCGTTTGATGAAGTTTGCCCTGATAACAATCGCGCTAGTGGGCGGCCTCTATCTTGCCATCCTGCTGATCTTCTCCTTTGCCAGTAGTGAAAAGGTGATTGCGCGAGGCGCAGAAAAATACTTTTGCGAAATCGATTGTCACCTGGCCTATTCCATCACTGACGTGCGGGAGACGAAGACGTTAGGGGAGGCTCCTAATCAGTTGAGCGCTACTGGAGTGTTCCGCGTCGTGACCATCAAGACTCGCTTTGACGAAAACACTATTGGCCCGCACCGAGGCGACGGTCTGCTGTATCCAAATTCGCGTGTGGTCACGGTCAGCGACCAAAATGGACAGCAATACATTCCTTCGGCCGAAGCTCAACGGGTGGTGGAAAAGTCTCAGGCGGCTGGCACTCCGATGACTATACCGCTCCGCCCCGGCGAGAGTTACTCGACCACCCTGGTTTTCGACTTGCCGGCCGACATCAGCAATCCAACCTTGCTGATTCGAGAAGGCGAATTCGTAACGCATCTCGTGATTGGGCATGAAAACAGTTTTCTCCATAAGAAGACTTGGTTCCAAATTTAGTTTTCAGACAACACCCAGGTACACGAGCCAAAGTGGATTCTCCAGTTCAAAACAATGGAACACTATGACGTGATCGTTATTGGCGCCGGCCTCGCGGGCCTGCAGTGCGCACGGCTCCTTGGCAGACAGGGCCTTCGTATTCTCCTCGTGGATCGTAAAGACGCTCTCGATGCGTCGATTCATACCACCGGAATTTTTGTTCGTCGCACTCTTGAAGACTTCGATATACCGGACGACTGTCTAGGCCCGGCGGTTAGACACGTGATGTTGTATTCACCGTGGCGCCGGCGAATGGAATTAGTTAGTCCTCATGACGAATTCCGTGTTGGGAAAATGGGCCGGCTTTACACGCGGTATCTCGACTTATGCTTGCGCTCCGGAGTTGAGTGGATGCCGGGCACGCGCTATACGGAACACACCGGCGTTAAGAACGGGCTCTCCGTACGACTCGATACCGACCGTCGTAGTCCGCATTGGGTGACCACTCGCTACCTCGTTGGCGCTGATGGCGCGAATTCTCGTGTCGCACGCGACTTGCGACTCGAACTCAATCGCGAATGGATCGTTGGCGTTGAGGATGTGCTTACCGAGGTCCCTCTCGATGGGCCTCCCCGGCTGCACTGTTTTCTCGATCCTGCAGTGGCGCCAGGCTATCTCGCCTGGATCACCAACGACGGCGAGGACACTCATATTGGGGTCGGCGGTTACGCAGCGATGTTTGAGCCCGTGCAGGCGCTCGAGAAGTTCAAGACAAGCCTTGCTGGCATCGTTGATTTGAGAAACGCAAAACAACTGGAGCGACGCGGCGGGCGGATTCCTGTTGGTGGTGTGTTGCGCAACATCGCCGGCACACAGGGCCTGCTTATTGGCGACGCGGCCGGCGCAGTATCGCCGTTGACGGCAGGCGGCCTGGATCCGTGCATGCGTCTTTCCACTCTTGCCGCGAAGGTGATTGCGGAATATCTGGAGACGGGGAATGCGGATGCGCTTGCAGCTTACTCCGGAAATTTGTTTCGCGCGCGATTTGCTTCGCGGCTCTGGATGCGCCGTCTGGTCTCAACCGTGAGGCAACCGGCACTGCTGGAACTTGCCTGCGCAAGTCTGCGCTTGCCGCTGCTCCATTCATTTGCCTGGCATGTGTTTTTCGGCCACGGATCATTTCCGGATGTTGACGCGCAGTCGACTCCGCGCACGCTTTATGAAATGAGGTGAATCTCGCCGTGAAGACTTCTTTAGATCAGCGAACGTCTTCCGTATTGGCGAAACTTTCTCGTGGCAGCTACAAGCAACTGAGCAGCGGAACGATGTAGCTATTCACACGCGCCCCCTGTGGCAGGCCACATTGTTCACCGGCTGGATCTAATCAAAATGGGATTCAACTACAACTTATTGCGGTCGAGTGTTGTTCAGTTAAGTCAAAGGAGCCTTGAAATGACCAAACGGATCATTGCCATCGTTTTCATTTTTGTCTGCACCTCTGTTGCCTGGGCGATCCTGGGCGGGACCATTTTTGCTCGCACTTATGATTCGGCCGCGAGTTCTAACGGTCGCGTGGCCTCCACCTGGGGAGCCTCGCAGAATCAAGCGTTGCCGGATGCTTCCTATACCGAACTTGTGCCAAAGAAGGAGGAAAGCACTGAAAACGGAAAGAAGATAATTAAGACCACCCACGAAGAGGTCACGACAGATCTACCGTTGGAAAGCAGCGCCATCGACGTGGCAATAGATCTGGAGCACCGGCAAAAAGGACTTCTCTGGTACAGCACTTACAAAGTCGTTTTCGCCGGTATCTACGAATTTCGAAACACCAGTAACAAAGAACAACAGGTCAAATTCACGCTTCCGTTTCCAACCAGTGAGGCGATTTACGACGATCTAACATTTCTGGTAGACGATGTTTCTATTCCCATCGTGAATCAGAACAAGGCGGCAACAGGTACCGTGAAGATCCCCGCAGGAAAGACCGCTCAACTAAAAACCGGCTATCGCTCGCAGGGCTTGAATGAATGGCGCTACAGTTTTGGCAGTCAGGATGTAACGCAAGTGCGCGACTTCACGCTGAGAATGAAGACGAACTTCAAAGACATCGACTTCCCGGACAACACTCTTTCGCCCTCCGAAAAACACGAAACAGGATCGGGCTGGGATCTCACCTGGTCTTATAAGAATCTGCTCTCGGGCTATCAAATCGCGATGGTGATGCCCGAAAAACTACAACCTGGTCCGCTTGCTGGACGGATTAGTTTTTTTGCGCCCGTATCGCTTTTCTTCTTTTTCTTCCTCATGTTCATCATCACAACAATGCGCGGTATTGACCTCCATCCGATGAACTATTTTTTTCTTGCCGCGGCCTTCTTCTGTTTCCACTTACTGCTTGCTTATCTGGTCGATCACGTTTCAATCCACGTCGCCTTTGCTATCTCATCCGCAGTGTCCGTCTTCCTGGTGGTCAGCTATCTCCGGCTCGTAATCGGACTGCACTTCGCGAGCAGAGAGGCGGCGCTGGCTCAGTTCGTCTACCTCGTGATGTTCTCCTACGCTTTCTTCCTCAAAGGATTCACGGGATTGGCAATCACCATCGGCTCAGTTACAACCTTGTTTGTGGTAATGCAGGTGACGGGACGTATTCGCTGGACTGACAAGTTCTCCCTGAAACCGGCAGAACAACCCACGGCCGAACTGACCTAGGTGTTAACAAAACACCCGGTGTGATCGTCTATTCAGTGAAGCCGAACTCCGGATACCTATCCCGGGAAACTTGAGGACGGTCCCGGTGTCCAACGATCTGCGGTAAAACTTTCTCGTCATTACCGTCGTACAGGCTGTTGCACCCGAGCGCGGCTACTACGCCTAAAACAACATGAAAGCCTTCTTTTCCTTTTACGCTGACGCCTTGAAGATTGCGATCCAATCGATTTTTGCCCACAAGTTGCGGGCTTTTTTGACTCTGATCGGAATCATTATCGGGGTGGCTTCGGTGGTCACAGTGGGGGCCTCAATCAGCGGCCTGAACACCTACGTGATCGACAAGGTGGCCAAGGTCCTCGGCAGTAATCACTTCATGATAGCCCGCATTGCCGCCAGCGGCCGGCTTTCGGATGAAGAGTTCGAACGCATGAACCGGCGTAACAAGAGAATCAATTGGGACGATTATGAGTGGGTGCGTGACCATTGCGTTTCATGCACTGAAGTTGGCGCTGCGGTGCAGGGCCAGTCCGATTTAAAACAAGAAGGTGTTGAATTTCCCAGCGCGCTGGTCTTTGGTGTTACCGCGAACATGGTAGACATCGAAGATAAGACCATCGCCGACGGAAGATTCATTTCAAACGATGAAGTGCAGCGCTCAGCATTCGTTGTGGTACTGGGCGGCGACATCAAAGACAAATTTTTCCCAAACACCGACCCGATCGGCAAGCTGCTGAAAGTTCGTGGATTACCTATGCGTGTCGTAGGCGTCGAGGAGAAGCGCGGGGCCTTTTTTGGAGATTCGTTTGATCGGCACGTCTATATTCCGGTCACTACTCACCTGCAAATCTTCGGACGCAATGGCCTGCAAATTCACGGCAAGGGTCGTAATCGCGACACGTTTCAAGCGACGATCGAAGACGCGCGCGTGGCCATGCGCAACAAGCACCGGCTGAATGGAAATGAAGAAGACGACTTCGGACTGGTCAATGTTGAAGAGCTCAACAATCAGATCGATCAATTCACCGGCAGTATCGCGATGGTTGTCGTGCCCATTACCCTCATCACCCTCATTGTCGGCGGCATCGTGGTGATGAATATTATGCTGGTCAGTGTCACCGAGCGGACTTTTGAAGTTGGACTGAGAAAAGCTGTTGGGGCGACCAGAAGACAAATTCTACTCCAGTTTCTAATCGAGTCAGCCATTCTGTGCGCTCTCGGCGGCGTTCTTGGTCTGCTGCTGTCTTGGGGAGTAACGGCATCAATTACCGCATTGGCGTCGATCACGATGACGATAACGATCGGTTACATCCTGCTGGCGCTCATTGTTTCGACAGTGATTGGAATGGTGGCCGGAATCTATCCCGCATTCAAAGCCGCGCGGCTCGATCCAATTCTGGCGCTGACCCAAACAACGTGATCGGAGACGCAAGATAGGTCCTAACAAAGTAGTTCAGCGTTCAAGCTTTAGCTTGCTGCTTGCCAACCACAACCTAAAGGTTGAACTGTGAACTGCTTGAGCGACGGCACCACAAAGTAGTTTAGAGTTCAAGTCTTTTGTAAACTGGTTGAATCGGATGAGATTAGAAGTTCCAAGAACTGTGTTGAGAGAAACATTGAGGATGGCGCTCGACAGCGTGCGCTCCCACAAGTTCAGGAGTTTCCTTACCGTCCTGGGCATTGTGATCGGCGTCATGACCGCGATCACTATCGCTTCGATTCTCACCGGGCTGCGTCAAAACATCGTCTCTATCATCGAGGAATACGGCACGAACAATATCTACGCATTTCATCTTTCCACTGGTCCGCGAATGAGCGTTGATCGTTCAGAGCGCACCAGGAAGCCGTTAACCGTGGCTGACGCGGAGGCGATTCAATCCCACGCCAGCGCGGTGGAAGAAGTAGGTCTGGTGGCCCCCAACGTCGGTTATAGCGGCGGACCTTTTGACGACAATGTCACTTATAAAGGCCACAATTACCGCTGGGGCAACACGCAAGGCGTTTCGCCTAACTACGCCGGCATTACTAACATTGTAATCAAGGAAGGACGTTTCATAACCGAGAACGACGATCAGCAACGCGCGAATGTGATGGTCATTGGCGTCAATGCCGCTGACGCGCTTTTTCTCGGTCAGAACCAAATCGTCGGAACAGAAGTGCGTATGGGTGGTTACAACTTTGAAGTCGTCGGCGTGCTGGAGAAGCGAAAGGCCGGCTTCTTTGGGGAGAACGAAGAAGACAATGCCGTGTTCATACCTTTTCGCACCGCGCAGAAGATTGCGCCGGCAAGAGGTTATCTGTTGCTGGTAATTAGGGCCCGCTCGGGACAGACAAGTGAAGCTCTACAACAGTCGGAAGAGATTCTGCGACGTCGCCGAAATGTAAAGTTTGAAGCCCCCAACAATTTTGATATCAAGACAGCAGATAAGTTTATTCAACAGTTCGACAGCATCTTTGCGATGATCGGCCTGGTGGCAATCGCGATATCGTGTCTTGGTTTGCTCGTTGGTGGCATTGGCGTCATGAATATCATGTTGGTGACGGTCACCGAACGTACCAAGGAAATAGGCGTGCGTAAAGCACTGGGCGCCCGACGAAGAGATATCGTGCGGCAGTTTCTGTTTGAAGCGATGACGCTTACCTTTCTCGGCGGCATTCTTGGTGTCTTGATTGCGGTTGGCATCAGTAAGCTCATCATGCTGCTAATACCTGCGCTACCGGCTTCGATTCCAGCCTGGGCGGTCATTACCGGTCTAACTGTCTCCATCGGCGTCGGGCTGCTGTTCGGCGTCTGGCCCGCGCGCAAAGCCTCTCGTCTCGATCCTATCGAGTGTCTTCGTTACGAATAAAGCTCCCGGCCCCAATACAACCTCGACTATAATCAGCATGTCGAGTCTCTGAAGTTGGGAAGGCGGGCTTGCCCCCGCTGCTTCGCTAAGCTGGAACTTTTTATGCCAAAGCCAACGCTCCAGCGCGATCTAGTTAAAGAGTATCTGACCTACATTCAGGTCGAGAAAGGTCTCGCGCGTCACACGCTCGAGAGCTACGGGAGAGATCTGAAGCGACTCGACCGCTGGGCAAGCAAGAGTGGGAAGCCGATTGCGGAACTAACGCGACCCGATCTTCGCAAATGGATCGCGCAACTCTCGCGCGAGGGTCTCGCGCCTTCATCCGTCGCGCGAGCCGTAAGCGCGGCACGTGGTTTCTTTCGCTTCCTGATGCTCGACGGTCATATCAAGCACCACCCCGCTGAAGATCTCAACACGCCACAACGGTTTTCCTACTTGCCAAAGTTTCTCACTGAAGAGGAGATTGATCGTTTGTTTGCCACGCCGGACGTTTCAACG
>JBKOZZ010000029.1:0-2096 GCA_046726155.1 Acidobacteriota bacterium | reverse complement strand
CCACCGAGATCTACACGGTAAGATAATCGTCGGCAGCGTCAGATGTGTATAAGAGACAGGACCTCTACGGTGTCGCAATATCCTGCCAACGCTTCGTCAATAGAGTTGTCCACTACCTCGTAGACCAGGTGGTGAAGACCCAACTCTCCGGTCGAGCCAATGTACATGGCGGGCCGCTTCCGCACGGCCTCTCGACCCTCCAGAACCGCGATAGACGATGAGTCGTAAGCCTGCTGCTTTTTGCTTGTTATTGTAGGTCCCGCTGTCGTCAATACGTTCTCCTTGATGCTCATAAGCTAAAAACCAATTTTGAAAAGTGTTCCGTCCTGTGTCTCAGTCACACGCTCGGCATGCCTTATTGGATGCTCTCAACCGCTGTCGCTGCCGCTGAAAAAGTACTCTGCTTCACTGCGGCCGATACGGTCTCGCCTTGCACAATCTCCTGTACGTTTGCTTTAGAAAGGAACCCTTCGACGTGGCTTCTTTTCGACGTGGTAATGAATGTCTGGGTGCGGCCTTCAAGATACTCAAGCAGACGTTTTATCCTTTTTTCATCCAACTCCGCATCGACATCGTCGACCAGGAAAAGTGGATAATCCTGATGCCAGGAATTATACACCGAAATTGCCGCTAAGTCTAATAGTAACAATGCGCTACGCTGCTGTCCCGAACTGCCGTAAACGCGCATTTCCCGGCCTTCCAAATGAATGGCCAGGTCATCCCGATGCGGCCCCACTAAGGCTCGTCCCGCCACCACTTCCGCTGGCAGCCGGAGTTGCAGGCGTTCCCGTAAGAGCGCCTCGTAGTCATTCAGATCACCCTTGCTTTCCAGTGACGAGCAATAGCGAATCTGAAGCTCCGCGGGCTCAAACAACCGCCGCTCGAGCGCATTGTTTAGCCGGTCTGTATAGTCGATACGAGCTTTATGGATTTCGGCCCCCAAACGACCTAGTTGTTCATTCCATGGCGCGCACAAGCTTTGGGTTTCTTCCAGGCACAGCTCACGTTCGGAGGAGTCTTGCAAAATACGGTTCTTTTGTTTGATTACCTTGTTGTAGTCAGACACGGTGTGAACATACGCCGGTCTTAACGAAGCGATGCCGCGGTCGATGAAATGCCTTCTCGCTTCCGGCATTCCCCGGACCACCTCCAGTTGATCCGCAGTAAAGGCAAATACCTGGAGCAACCCGAGATACCGTGCGAGTTGTTCCCGCTTACCGTTCACCCAGATCGACTTGGTGTTTTCTTTCAGCGTTACTCGCAAATCTCTCCGCAGATCGTTGCCAGTTGAAACCTGACCTTCGATAGAAGCTGTTTGCTCTCCGAATCGGATCGATTCCTGAAGACGTTGAGTGCGAAAGGATTTGGTTCTGGAGAGTGTGTGGATGGCTTCGAGCCAGTTGGTTTTGCCCTGACCGTTGTTACCGTAAATGATGTTCAGTCCCGGTCCCCAAAAGACTTTGCCGCTTAAATTTCTAAAGTTGTTTACTTCGACAAAATCGAGGATCATCAAGAGATTTTAGCATATGAGCTGGAATCAGATACCTTTCTCGACGACCTCTTAAAAGATCGAAGCGCTCTCTCTTCTGAACAAGAGTGAGCGCTTCCACGAGAAGAATGGCAACACCACGTTAGACGACTCAGAGGCGCATCGGCATCACAACATACTTGTACTCATAATCACCGCCTTCTGCCGGTCGAAGCTGGGCTTGAGAGTTTCCGTCTTTAAACTCAAAGGCCACGGCGCCGTCGCCGATCACATTCAGAAAGTCCTGGAGATACTGAGCGTTGAAACCAATGTCTGTTTCCTCGCCGCTGTAATCAGCCTGAATTGTTTCTCGTGCTTCGCCTTCCTCAGCGTTCTGAGCGCTAATGACTAACTGATTAGGCTCGAGATGAAAACGGATTGCATGCGAGCGCTCGTCAGCCATCAAAGCCACTCGCCTGATAGCTGCGTTCAAAAGCGTGCTGTCAAACTGAACCGACTTGTCGTTGTTCTTGGGCATCACCATGTCGTAATTGGGAAACTGTCCATAGAGCATGCGCGAGATCAACAACCGTGGACCGACCTCGAAGAAGATGTGATTGCCGTCCAT
>JBKOZZ010000028.1:0-18332 GCA_046726155.1 Acidobacteriota bacterium | reverse complement strand
GGACAACTCTATCGATGAGGCCCTTGCTGGATATTGCGACACGGTAGAAGTCACGATCCATCTGGATGATTCGATCACCGTAATCGATAACGGTCGCGGGATTCCGGTCGACTTAATGAAGAAAGAGAGAAAGTCGGCCGCGGAAGTGGTGATGACAAAGCTTCACGCCGGCGGAAAGTTTGACTCCAACGCGTACAAGGTCTCCGGCGGCTTGCACGGGGTCGGTGTTTCCTGCGTGAACTTTCTCTCGGAGAAGCTGCATCTGGAAATCTGGAGGGATAGCAAGACTTATGAACAGGAATACCTTCGCGGCATTCCGGTTGTCGACTTGAAGCAAACTGGAAAGACACGTAAGCGTGGAACCAAAATCACGTTTAAGCCGGACCCGCAAATTTTCGATCACACCGTATTCAGTTTCGACAAGCTTTCAGAGCGACTACGAGAAAAGGCTTTTCTCAATAAGGGCATTCGCATCACGATTAAGGATGAACGCGAAGAGCCCGAGCGCTCGCACGAGTTTTATTACAAAGGCGGCATCGCCGAGTTTGTCAAACACCTCAATAAGAACAAGAGCACGCTCCACGACAAGCCGCTGTACTTTGAGAAGGAAGGCGATGCTTTATCCATTGAAGTGGCGATTCAATACAACGATGGCTACGACGAGAAGGTCTATTCATTCGCCAATAACATCAACACGGTGGACGGAGGAAGCCATCTCTCCGGATTTCGCTCGGCGTTTACTAGAACCATAAATGCGTACGCCCAGTCGTCAGGCCTGGCAAAAAACTTCAAAGGCTCGCTGACTGGCGACGACGTTCGCGAGGGCCTGGTTGCGGTGATCTCGGTAAAATTGCCGCAGCCTCAGTTTGAGGGCCAAACGAAAGGCAAGCTCAATTCCGACGTGAAAGGCGCGGTCGAATCCTTTCTAAACGAGCGCCTGACTGAATACCTGGAACAGAATCCGACTGTCGCGCGCAAGATTGTTGGCAAATCAGTCGACGCGGCGCGGGCCCGTGAGGCGGCCAGAAAAGCCAGGGAAATAGTGCGGAAGGGGGCGTTGGGCGGTTCAATGCTTCCGGGAAAACTTGCAGACTGCCAGGAGCGGGACCCTGCTCTCTCCGAAATTTATATTGTCGAGGGAGACTCAGCCGGCGGCTCGGCGAAGCAGGGTCGCGATCGCAAGAATCAGGCGATACTGCCGCTGAAGGGCAAGATTCTCAACGTGGAAAAAGCGCGCTTCGACAAGATGCTTGGCCACAGCGAGATCAAGTCGCTCATCACCGCACTCGGCACTGGTATCGGTAAAGAAGATTTTGACGCGAGCAAGCTGCGCTATCACAAAATCATTCTGATGACTGACGCCGATGTTGACGGCTCTCACATCAGGACGCTACTGCTCACCTTCTTCTATCGTCAGATGGCAGAACTCGTTGAGCTCGGCTACGTGTACATTGCCCAGCCGCCTTTGTTCAAAGTGAAGCGCGGGAAAAAAGAGGAGTACATAAAAGACGAGAGCTTGATGGTCCGCTACTTGATGAGGATGGCCACGACGGATATGACGGTAAAGTCGGTGGGAGCCAATCAGGATATCGAAGGGAAAGAGTTGGCCCAGTCATTAGAAAAGCTGGTTGACCTGAGACGCTACTGCGAGCGAGCCGCGCGCCGCCTCGGGGGTGATTCACATCTCCTTGAGACGCTGCTGGCGGCCTTTGCCGGAAAGAAAGGCGTCCTGCGTAAGGAAGGAACCACGCTGCGCAAAGTCTTTCAGAACGGTGACCTGATGGCGAAGGTTGAAGGCGTGCTTGCCAAGGCCGGCTTCAAGACTGAACTCACCACTGATGACGAACACGGTTTGTGGGAGATTGAAACAACCACCACTTCGGGTTTGAGTCTGGCGATCGACTGGAACTTCGCAAGCTTTGTCGAGTTTCAAAAGGCGATCGAACTCTACAGGACCCTCGAAGACAAACTGGCGCCGCCTTTCATAACCGGCACGAATGGAACCAGCGAAGAGATCCCGACGCGCGAAGAGTTGCTTGAGAAAGTGCTCGCGGCCGCAAAGAAGGATTTGTCGATTCAGCGTTACAAGGGTCTTGGTGAAATGAACCCGGAGCAGCTCTGGGAAACAACCATGAACCCGGAGAAGCGCACTTTGTTACAAGTGAGGATCGATGACGCGGTCGAAACCGATGAGATCTTCACGGTGTTAATGGGAGACGCTGTAGAGCCGCGACGCAAATTCATCGAAGACAACGCCCTCGACGTAAGGAACCTGGACGTTTAACCAGCATTTCATTTCAGCTAGAGTCAACTTTGGCGTAGTGATCGTACGAGGATTGGCGGACGAGGGTTGTTACAGGCAGCACCTATTAATTTCCAGCCTTCGCTTGTGCGGATGCTGCCACTGGGCAAAAGTTTGAAGTTCACTCTAGCATCCGGCGCTACCGCGCTCGGTTCTGTATGACCTACGTCTCTTTATTTATCAAACTGACCCCACTAACCGCTACTGTCTTTGATCGGATCCTTTTCCCCGCAATCGGTGGATGTCTTTCGCTCGCGAAAACGCTCCACGCGAAAACGCGAAAGCTTCAGAGTCGTTCCGGGAGTGATGCCGGCTTTACGTGCCGCTATGTCCACCTGCTGTCTCGAAGTGTCAACGCCCCTTATATCAGGCAACAACAGTCCACGTAGTGTTCCCGGCTCATCTTCAACGATCACCCCGTAAGTCTTCGGATCTAGATCTTCAAAATTAGTCGGTTCGGAAGCCCCGAGAATATCAACTGAATAGCGCAATGCTGGGAGTTCGTCGGCTGAAACCGGGTCGAACCGCGGATCGCGTGTGGCGGCGTTGATTGCGTTGGCAATTACTTCTTCCGCCAGGTTCTCCTTTACGGGTTCAATCGTACCGATACATCCGCGGAGATCGCCAGCGTGAGTCTTGATCGATACAAAGCAAGCCGCGCATGTCGAGAGAAGTGCGGAGACCTTCGCCGGCGGGTTGATTTGTTTTCCAGTAAGCACGAAAGTTTCAATGGCCTTGCGCGCGAGCGCGGGCAAGTCTTCGGGTGCAAGCGTTTGCTCTCCTTCATCCTGAACTTCTAAGGTTTCTATCACCACTGTGTTTTGCGTCGTCGCTTTCGCATTGGTCAACTGTGCCACCAGATAGCCAACGCCGAATGGCGCTTCATAATTCAGAACGTCGCAAGCGGGCGTTAATTTTTCCATTGCGCCAAGCGCGACTAGCATTGAGCGATAGCCACATTCTCCCGCTCTCCGTCGCAGGTCCTGATCAATGTCAACGATTCGGTTCGGCAAGTTGTCCTTTAGTGCACCTACAACTGCTTCATCAAAACGATAGGCGCCAGGATTATAGCCGGCCGGTGCTTCCGGTTTCAGACGGTGGCTCAAGTCTCCACTCGCAACAAACGCGACGGATCGCTCGACTGTATCGGCCGCCCTTCTAATGCAATTCCCAAACTGCAAATGGTCTTCATTGGAAAGAAAGCTATAACCCAGCGCTACCACTCGACCGTGCCATCCATTGCGATCGAAGAAATAGAGTGGTACGGCAGTGCCGTGGTCTAAGATATAGTCATCGAGGTTCATTACCTCGTAATCGTCTGTGGCCGCGGTTCGCGTTATCGCCTTGAGCAGTTCTTCGTCGAGTGAAAATTCAATTCGTGTGTGGGGCGCCCGGAAGTTTGCAAAATCTCCGTAGAGTTTGGACGTGTGATAGGCGACAAAGGCGCGCGAATCGAGCGGCGCGTGAGGCGAAACGAGTACTATGGTTTCCGCGCCGCTCGCGATAATACGCCGGGTGAGCTCCGCCATGGCAGCGATAGAGCCCTGCACCTTGATAACGGCTTCGCCACCCACTTCGGGAACCATGATCGGCGGGTGCGGGGCGATACCTGAGAAAACTATTGCGCCGGCATGAGCCAAGGGTCCCTCCAATAACAATGACAAGCAGGCCCCGTTATCCGGAATGGAAAAACGAGAGGATCGCAAGCGTTAAGCGGCTGGATTCAACGCCTCGGTCCGAGAACTGAGTGTCAGGGAACGCTGGATTTTAACACATGAATTGCCCTTGTTATGAGAAGCCTACTATCATCGAGGCGACCCGTGAAGGATCTTCAAGAAGTTTAGAGTTAGTCCGCCGGGGACGATTCAAGAAGTTCAGAGTTCAAACTTTAGTTTGTCCGCTGTTCCCCGGCAGCAAGCTAAAGCTTGAACTCTGAACTACGAGCCAGGTGATGAAACTAGAACCGTTCGATGTGTTAATCGTTGGGGCCGGACCGGCCGGTTCTTTCGCTGCCGAGCGACTCGCAAAAGGCGGCGCACACGTAGCATTGTTCGATGGCCGGCCCGAGGGTGAACCAAAAGCCTGTGGCGGTGGTGTGACCGCGAAAGCGCTCAAGGCCTGGCCGCATTTGCTCGGCGCTGTCGGTCGCACCGTTAATGAGTTGGAAATGTACTCGCCGGCGGGTAAACGCCTGCACTTAGAGCTTGACGAACCTTTCGCGATCTATTCGCGCGTTGCTTTTGATTCTTACCTGCGCGACCGAGCGAAAGAAGCCGGCGCCAGAGTCTTGTTTGAAAAAATCCCAGCGCGAAGAATGACGAAGACCGAGTCAGGGTGGATCCTTCGCGGAGCTGAACGCTCTGAATGGTCAGGGAGTTTTCTGGTGGGCGCGGACGGCGCAAACAGCGCCATCGCGAAGAAGCTCGCTGGTCCGCTGCAAGCCGCGGACATGGAAGTAGCGTTTGGCTACAGAACCCCGTTACCAGACAGTGAAGTTGTGCCGACGGTGATCGCGTTTCTTCCTCGCTGGGTTGGCTACGCCTGGGCCTTTCCGCGTTTGGATCATATTTCGTTTGGCATCGCCACCACGCAGGAAGCGTTTGAACATAAAGCTCTTGACGAACTCTTATGGCAATTCATGGTGGGTTATTACCGGCAAAGCGAAGGGGGCAAAGCGAACATCTGGGACAATTCAAAAGCACCGGGTGTCGCTTCCATCGAGAAGAATTTGCGAGCGACCGCCGAACGTTATGCAGCGCGAATACCCGGTCTAGCCGATCAGACCTGGGACAAACGACGCGCATGCGGCGAGGGCTGGGCTTTGTTGGGTGATGCAGCGGGTTTTGCAGATCCAGTCACCGGGGAAGGGATCTACTATGCGCTGCGTTCAGCGGAGCTTTTCGCCGAAGCTTTTCTTGGAGGCCGGCCGGACGAATATGAAAAACGGTGGCGCAAGGATTTCGGGGTGGAACTGCGACGCGCTTCACAAATGCGCCGGCGCTTCTACGGAAATTTCTGGGGTGCGCCATTCACGGAAAGAATGATTGAGTTTGCCAAAGGACATCGCGGGATCAAAAAAGTGCTCGGCGATCTCGTCGCCGGTGAACAAGGCTACGTCGGGCTTAAGAAGAAACTCGCGCGCCGCGCATTGCGACCGCTCTGAATTCACTTGGAACGCGGGCGTCTCGCCCGCAAACGCGCCGCAGGCGCGAGCGTTTTCCATGCCAAGCGATGATGAATGAGAGTCCTTTTCGCGCTTCGCGCTCATTTGCGGACGGGACGCCGGCGCTTCCAGTAAAGAGTTGCCGCGACAAATGACAGTTGCGGGCATAACCGCATGAAAGGAAGGCGGTACAGCTGCTCGTGGGTAGTTACGGGGCCAGTCGTTTGATGGTCCACGAACCATCGGCTTGCCGCTCGTAAAGGATGCGATCGTGCAGTCGGCCCGGGCGGTTTTGCCAAAACTCAATCCGGTCGGGCTTTAATCGATAACCACCCCAGTTCGCAGGGCGATCTATCGGACGATCTTCATAGAGTTTATCCAGCTCGCGAAAATTCTTCTCCAACACTTCCCGACTCTCAATCACTTCACTTTGCGGAGAAGCAAGCGCGCCAAGCTGACTGTCGCGTGGACGAGTTTTGAAGTACTCGTCCGACTCTTCCGCGGACACACGTTCTACTGTTCCTTCAATCCTTACCTGCCGATCGAGCCCGACCCAATAGAACACAAGCGCAGCCAGCGGATTATTTTCAAGTTCTTTTGCCTTGGCGCTGCGGTAGTTTGTGTAGAACACAAAACCATTGTGATCGACCTGTTTCAGCAACACTACTCGAGCCGAAGGCCTGCCGTCTTCAGTTGCCGTGGCGAGCGTCATCGATTCGGGCAGGCGCGATCCGGAAGCGATAGCATCATCGAACCAGCGCTGAAAAAGCTTTAGCGGATCGCGATCGACAGTCTTCTCGTCAAGTTCTTCAGCGGCCTGTTCGCTTGGAGTTTTACTCATGACTTCGCATCCATGGCAGTTTCATCTGATTGTCTTGTATACGGCGCCAGGCGAAGTTTTAGTTCCTCAGGAATCGGCACAGTTTCAAAAGTATCGCGGCGCACCGAGGCAAGCACAAAGTGGGCATGCGCGATCAGAAGCTCCTCGCCCTGGCGCCGCACTTCAAAATTCAAACGCATTGACTTGTTGCCAAAGCGGCCGACATAGACCGACACCTCCAGCAGGTCATCGAGTCGCGCTGCGTGATGGAAGTCGCATTCCAGATGCACGCGCGGCAGCCAAACGTCGAGCGCGTCAAACATGACGCTGTAAGGCAAACCAACCGCACGGAAGAGTTCAGTCTCGGCGAATTCAAAGAAGCGTATGTAGGCGCCGTAGAAAATTATGCCCGCAGCATCTACATCGCCCCAACGCACGCGCTCTGCGATTGAATATTTTTTAGGTTTCGGCACAAGTAACTTTTGTGAACCGAGTGATCGAGCACGACACCCTGGCTAGGGGTGGCCACTGTCACGCGCATTACAGGACCGGATACCTCGCGTAACTTTAGCCTCTTACCGAGTCACGTACCGCTACTGTTTCTGACTGGCATCGGCCACGGCTGTGATGAATTCGCCCAGCTCTACTGGCTTGGACAGATAATGTTGGAAACCGGCCGCGAGGGCGCGTTCTCGGTCCTCTTGCTTGGCATAGGCGGTAATCGCAATGGCCGGAATGGCCGGCACTACATGCAGGGCGATCACTTTTTGAATCAGTTCGTACCCATCTTCGCCCGGCATTGCAATATCAGAAATCAGTACATCGGGCCGGAAAAACTTTAGTGCTCTCATAGCCTCAGCAGCGGAGGACGCGGTCGTAACCCTGGCGCTTCGTTGCGTCAGAGCGGCACTCAGCAGTTCCAAAGTATCTCGATCATCGTCGACGATTAACACGTGCAAGCCTGACAGTCTCCGTTGTGCCTTCAAACGATCCCTGCGCTCTGCCTCAGCGTCAACCTTCTTCGGAGCCGTCATCAATGCGTATGGAGAGTCCACAACCGAGCTAATGAGGGGCAGCCTTACAGTAAACGTGGCGCCCTGGCCTTCGCCACCACTCCTGGCTTCAATGCTGCCACCATGAATTTCAATCAGATGTCTCGCGATGGCCAGTCCAAGTCCCAATCCGCCATGCTGCCGCGTGGACGTGCTGTCGGCCTGACGAAACCTATCGAAGACAAACGGTAAGAACTCCTTCGTGATACCTCGTCCGCTGTCAGTCACCTCGATTTCAACATTCGAATTCACGTGACGAAATTGGACCGTCACTTTCCCTCCGGCCGGCGTAAACTTCACGGCGTTTGAAAGCAGATTCCAAAAGACCTGTTGCAATCGGTTTGAGTCACCGGGCACGGCAGCGGGTTCCTGTTCGAAATCGACTTCAATCCGAATGGCTTTCGCCTCTGCCGTGGGGCGTACCACGTTTATGGCTGACTCCAAAACGGGTGCGAGTTCGACCGGGTGCAACTCCAGATAAAGCTGGCCCGTAATGATTCTTGAGACGTCGAGAATGTCGTCGATGATCTGCGCCTGGGCTTTAGCGTTTCGTTTGATGGTCTCAATAGCGCGGATTGCCATGTCGCTGTCGAGTGAGTCGCCCTGAAGCATTCGTGACCAGCCAAGAATCGCCGTCAACGGCGTACGCAGTTCATGAGAGACAGTCGCCAGAAATTCATCTTTCAGTCGATTTGATTCCTCCGCGCTGGCCCGCGCCGTGCTTTCGCGTTCGAGCAGTCGGACATTCTCAATTGCTACGGCAGTCAAGTTTGCAGCCATGCGCATGGCGGTCGCATGTTCCTCGCGGTAAGCCGCTTTTTGATATGACTGCACTTCAAACGTGCCGACGATTCTGCCCATTACTGCCATGGGCACCGAGAGCGAGGACTGTGGTCGCAGTCCGTTATCGGGACCGATGATCATCGCCGGATTACCGAGAGTTTCCTTCATATAATCGTTGGTAATAATGACTTGATTCGTCCGGACGGCCCGACTGTTTGGTCCAGTGAAGTTGACCGGCATCGGTGGCAGCTGTGATGTGTCTATCTCCTCGCCGTCGCCCCAGCCGTAGCAAGCGGTGCGCACATCGCGAATCGGATCGTAGAGAGAAACAAACAGTCCGTCGCATGGAACTGACATGAGAGTAAACTCTTTTAGTCCCCGGAAAATTACCTCCAGATCCCTTGCCGTCCCCAGCGCCTGCGCCAGCTTCGCGACCTTTTCCAGCAGCCGTTCATACTCCGACAACGCTCTTTGATCAGCCTGCCGCAATGCTTCTTCAACCTGCCGGCGAGTAGTAATGTCTCGGGCAACTCCGTGAACGCCGACTGGTTTCCCCTGATTCATTGCCAGGCGGCTGCTAATCTCCAATGTGACGACGTGGCCGTCTTTCGCGCGTACGTCGACTTCGTAGCTGGTTCGTTCTTTACCGGCTAATTTTAGTTCGGTCATTCGACGGGCGCTCTCCGTCGATGTGGGAGTGAGAAACTGAGAGATATGCATGCCGAGCAATTCGGATTGCGTATACCCGGCAATCGACCCCACCGCCTTGTTAATTGAAGTCAGGTTACCTTCGAGGTCGAGTGCGAAAACTATGTCGTTCGCATTCTCAACCAACTCGCGGTAACGTTCTTCACTCTCTTTGACTGCCGCCTCGGCCCGTTCTCTCTCCTCAAGAATCTTTCGCACGGTTGCTTCCGACACACGCACTTCTGCTTCCGAGCGTTCAGCCTTAGCGCGCGCGCGCGTTTGCGAACGGGTGACGGCGAAGAATAGAAGACTGATGAGGGTTCCTGCGGCCAGCGTGTAGGGAGACCACGTCTTGCTATACGCGAGTTCAAATCCATAAGAAACGCTAAATGTAAAAAGCAGTCCGGTGGCGAGAACCACAAACGGGATTAGATGGCGCGCACGATTGAATTCAGATTTACGGGTTGTAGTATCCATCAGTTGCATTCAGCCGCCGGCAAACGAGAGCGCTCCTGCGCCATCACTAACTGAGTTCCTGGTTTGTTGGTTTTGCAGAAACGAAAGTGTAGCGATCAAAGACGTAGCCTGAGGTCTGCGTAACAACCAACAAAAGAAGCCGCTGCTTGTGCGTATCTTTCCGGTTTTAGTTTCTCATTAGCCGCAAAGGACACATCACTCAAGGTATGCAAAGGTTTTTGCGAGATTCAACGAACACGGCTGGTTCGTCGTCGCAGAAAGTCTATCAAAACAAACTGCGAAAGGTTTTCCGGGTTGGCGAAATAGGCTTTGCCGTTTGTCATCGCAGTCATTTGCTTCACAAACTCCACCAGGTAAAAGTCACTCGCCAGCATGAAAGTATTGATCATTATACCGGCTTTGCGACAGGCCTGAACCTCTTTGAATGTCGCTTCCATGACAAACGGGTCGCCACCCATGGAATTCTTGTAAAGCCGGCGCGTGGGACCGGTGGTGGAACCGGCATTACTGCCGGTCATTGCTGCTCCCCGCGAACCACGACTCGAGGGGGCAGACGAGAATGCCTGTCCCACGCCTTCAACAAAACACGCGGTCGGTTTTCCGTCCGTCACCATCACGATCTGCTTCATCTCTTTGCGCTGTGACTGCAGCACGCGGCGCGCCAGCCGAAGCCCTTCAGCAGTATTGGTGTGATATGGGCCGACCTGCGTAGTTGCGAGTTTTGCTAAGGGCAACTCTTCCGCAGAGTCATGAAAGAGAACAATCTTTAGCGAGTCGCCAGGATACTGTGTGCGAATCAAATGTGCCAGCGCCAGCGCCACTTTCTTCGCCGGCGTAAAGCGATCCTCGCCATAGAGAATCATAGAATGCGAACAGTCGAGCATCACCACCGTCGCACACGACGACTGATAGTCACATTGATGGACGTGAAGATCTTTGTATTCGAGGTTGAGCGGCACTGTCAACCCCTCGCGCTGGATGGCGGACAAGAGCGTTGTGTTGACATCGAGGTTAATCGTGTCGCCAAACTCGTAAGGCTTGCTGACTGCAGCAGCTTCGACACCGGTCGAAAGATGTGACGTATCGTGGCGCCCTGCAGAACTCTTGCCTAAACTGCCGAGCAGGTTCCGCAGTGTTTTGTAGCCAAGAAAGTCCAGACCTTTTTCGGTGACTTCAAACTTAACGTGGCGTGGCAAAGGCTCTGAAACTTCCGGCAAGCCCATTCCCGGCTGCTCGCGCCGCTGCCCGGGTCGTCGTTGAGGTTCTTCGCTGAGTTTTAGGTAACCTTCCTCCACCAGACGCTCGATTAACTGGTTGAGCATCTCCTCGAGCAGCGAGCCCTTAAACTGGCCTTCGTTGTCAGCGAGCATCTCCTGGATCTGACGCTCATCAAGCAGGCCCTGATCCATCAGCGCCTGCAGGAGTGCGCGTCTCAATGCATCGAGCGAAGTATCTTGCGGTCGCCGCTGGCGAGTCCAGTAGTAGTCGTCGTCGTAGCCGGAATCGAGCAGGGAATCAGACAGTCCTTCCATCAGGTCGCCCAGATTGAGCGACGAGATGTCAAGGCCTTTGAATTTGGAATAGCGTGTGAACTTCATTGAGAATCATCCGGTTCCAAAAGAGCGGCCACAGATATACACGGATTAGCGTTCAGAGCAACCTCCAGAGATTTTTCGTATACAGATTCCAAGAATCCGTGACCAAGCTCGTTGTAGACCTCATAAAATACTCGGATGATCTTTTGGGTTATGTCCCCGTGCTTAAATCTGTGTTCATCCGTGTTCATCTGTGGCCTCGATCTTAGTTAGCTATATTTGCCCGTCTCCGTCAGGTCGTCGTAGATCATTCCCCGGCGATCCTTCTTTGCTTTGGTCACTGCAGTGTAGCCGCCTTCTTCGTTGCGGCTGATCTTGTTCTGAGCGTAGAGGCCTTCCAATACAAACTCGCAGGCAGCAACCAACTGCGGCGTGTCTGACCGCTTAAACTCAAACGGAATGACTGACGTTTCGATCAACTCCGGCACGGCTTCCAAAAGCGTCCGGCACTCCTTCGCCGAAGCAGTGTCGGCCAGTCGCAAATTGTTGCCCTGATCAAACCATTGGACGACGGAGACGAAGTCAATTCCTACGAAGTAGCCTTCAAAAACTTCGCCCGCCGCGCGCTTGATGAGATCCTTCGCGATGCGACTGGCGCCAATCTGCTCGCCTTCATATTCGAGTTCCATCTTTCCGGTCATTGAAGGAATCGCCGCGTAAATATCGGAGATGCGCGGCACAATTTCTCCTTCGCCGGTGAGCAGCGCGCGGCGCTCGGCATTTGAAAGCACCGACTCGATTACAGTAATCGGCATGCGCTGCGAAACTCCAGAATGCTTATCAATCCTATCGTCGTCACGCGCTTCAAAGGCAATCTGTTCAACAAGCTCGCGAACAAATTCCGGAATCCGCAAAGTTGAAGTCGCACCGTCAGGATGATCGAGATCACTTCGATTGACCCAGGCTTCCTGACGAGTGATCTCAACTGCGGTCTGAAGCTCAGCCGGATAGTGAGTCATGATTTCAGTGCCAATACGATCCTTCAGAGGCGTAATGATTTTTCCACGTGCTGTATAGTCCTCAGGGTTGGCCGAAAAAATAAGCATCACATCCAGCGGCAGGCGCACCGGGTAACCCTTAATCTGCACGTCGCCTTCCTGCATGATGTTGAAGAGTCCGACCTGAATCTTGCCGGCGAGATCCGGCAGCTCATTGATAGCGAATATGCCGCGATTGGCGCGGGGCAGCAGTCCATAATGGATCGTCAATTCATCGCTCAGCAGATGGCCACCCTTGGCAGCTTTGATCGGATCGACGTCGCCGATGATGTCGGCGATCGTCACGTCGGGCGTGGCGAGTTTCTCGACAAAACGTGAATCCCGGTTGATCCAGTCAATGTGAGTTAAGTCGCCGTGGAGCGCCACCGTCTGCCTCCCATAGGCAGATATGGGCTTAAACGGATCGTCATTGACTTCAGAACCGGCGATGATCGGGATGTGATCGTCGAGGAGTTCCGTAAGCTGGCGAATGATGCGGCTCTTGGCTTGCCCCCGGAGCCCGAGCAGGATGACGTTGTGTTTGGCAAGAATGGCGTTGACGAGTTGGGGAATCACGGTTTCGTCGTAACCCACAATACCTCGAAAAAGTTTTTCTCCGGCGCGCAGTTTCTTGACGAGGTTCGCGCGCAGTTCATCTTTAACAGAGACGCTCTTGTAGCCACTGGTCTTCAATTCACCGAAGTTCTTCGGTAGTTCAGCGGAAATCTTTGGACTGCTCATAAAACCCCTGGTGCTTATTCGGAATATGAATCGGGAGATGGGAGTATCTTACGCGAGTGGGAGTCGAAGAGGTAGTGGCTTGATTAGCTAAACCGGAACGAAACGCTGTTCCGCGCCTTTCTGCACCAGATCGTCCTCGACGAGTTTGTTCAAATGCGCCAGGACAGCGCGCTCGGCCATTGCATGCGCTTTAGGAGAAACGTCTGTGTAAACGCGCGCGACGATATCCTTTGGCGTTGCGGCGCCCTCGCGAATAGCCTGCAGGATTCTAAGCTCACGTTCCAGCCGGTGCGCAATGTATTCGTCAATCTTTACATAAGGATTTGCGACGGCAGGACCGTGTCCGCCGAAGATCACAGAAAGGTTTGGCAGCGCCCGCATCCGTCCGAGTGATTGCAGATAGTCGCGCATGTTCCCCTCGGGTGGATCGATTAGAACTGAACCCAGGCCGACGATGTTGTCTCCGGAGATTAGAGTTCCGGTGCGTTCTTCAAAGAAACAAAGATGACCGTGGGCGTGACCGGGGGTGTGAATCGCTCGCAGGGCAATCTGAGGCGAACCCTCTAAACTGGTTACCTCACCATCTTCGATGAGGCGATCCACGCGGACGCTGCCGGCGAGAGGCTCAGCCGTTAGCCGATGAGCGGCGACTCTCAAATGTTCACCCAGATGTGCTCTCAGCGCGTTGACGCCGCCGACGTGATCCGGATGCATGTGAGTTAACACTACTTCTCGCACGCTTCGGCCATCGTCAACCAGTTCATCGATACAAAGAGCCAGGTCCTGCTGCTCGTCTTCGTAAGGCGAGCCGGGATCGATGATCAGAAGTTCTTGGGAGGTGTAGATTAAATAACAGTTGGTGTGCGTGGCGGGAGGTTTCGTCGGCGTGCGCACCGGAAAGCAGACGTAGTTTGGGCGAAACTCGATGCGGCGCACCGGCTCACGATGGGCGTTTGGTGACGACAAGAATCTTTTGACCAACCTGTCAGTACCATCCTGGTCTCGAGTGAAGCCTGCGGCCAGGGTTTTCAAAGCATGTAAAACTGGCGGCACGGCGAGTATTTCCGAACGTTGCCAGCGCGCGAATGCCGCGCTTGCCGCAATCCATTCACCGCTGGCGAGTTCCGCATCGCCGCTGACGTGCGCGCGCTGTTTCGGAGGACACTTGACGAGAAAGAACCAGGTGTCAAAGCGCCGCGCGCTGAATGGCGGAGTTACCCAGCGTCCGGTGAAAGTGAAGTCGTTTGCATCGAGGTGGAGATGGTAATGCTCGAGGAGCGCGGGCCAGGACATGCGCGCCGCCTGCAAATCGTCAAGCAGGGAAGCGCGTTGGCCCTGGGTCAGGGCATCGCCACCACGCGCGATGAGTATTTGAGTTTCCTCAAATAACTCGCGCGCAGCACAACTAACAGCCGTTGCCAGTTCGGCGTCGGCTGCATTTTCAACCGGCACCTCAACGTCCTTCGGATCAAACTGGCCGCCGGGGAAGGCATGGAAGCCGCCGAGGAACGCAAGCTTTTCGTTGCGACGAACCAGAAAAACTTCAGGGTCGGAAGGGTTGGTGTCGTGACGAAGGAGAATGACGGCTGCCGCGTCTTTGGGAACTGGGATCGCGGGCGTCTCGCCCGCTTTTGCGTGCTGAGGTTGCTGTTTCACGTCAGAATTGCGCGAGTTGCGCTCGCGATTGCGGGCGAGGCGGCCCGCGCTCCCAGATCACGACCAGCGAAAACGTTCACCATCGCCGGGGCCCCAGGGCACTCCACGCATGTGATAGCCGCCTTCTTCCCAGTAACCGGCCTGATCGTGTTCGAGAAAGCGCACTCCTTTGATCCACTTCGCCGACTTCCAGGCGTAGAGCTGGGGAATTATCAGCCGCACTGGCCCACCATGTTCAGGAGGAATTGGCGCGCCATCGTGTGACCAGGCGAACAGAGAGTCTTCGTTGAGGAAATATTCGATGGGTACATTTGTGGTCCAGCCGTAATCGTAAGCAAGCGCCAGCACAAACTTTGCCTCCGGTTTGATGCCGACGATCTTTGCGAACTCGCGGGTGGGCACGCCGCCCCAGAGGTTGTCGAGACGCGACCAGCGAGTGACACAGTGAAAGTCAGCGTAAACACGGACAGCGGGCAGTTGCATAAACTCATCAAGCGACCATTTCTGCGGATGCTCGACTAAGCCATCAACCTCAAACGACCAGGTTGCGAGATCTATTTCAGGCGTTCCGTGCGCATCCAATACAGGCCACTTTTTGGTGCGCGACTGACCCGGCGGCATTCGATTCTCGCGCCGCGTGTCCGGACTGATGATGTCGGCTTCGGGGACCTCATCAGGCTTGCGCGGAACGGTAGTTTGGTATTTAGGATCGTTAAATAAACTTCCCAGAAAACTCATCAAGCAACCTCGGTCACTCCTAGATGTGGTACTCAAGAATCAGCCATTGCGATACTTTCTTTCCGTCTTTCTCGCCCGGTATGAACCGGATCTTCCGCGCGGCTTCGATTGCCTTGGCGTCCACACTGTCCGAAAGCCCAGTCTTGACTCGGATTTTTGTTACCTCGCCAGATCCACAGAATAACGCGATCAGTATTATCTTTTCGTAAGCGTGCTTGCGGCGTTCCTCTCTGCTGAATTCCGGTTCCGGCTTGGCAAGTATCTTGAGTTTTCGATCAACCTCGCTGCCTTTGTAGGTTGGAAAAGCACACTTCTCATTATCCGTATCTTGTGCCGGCTGTTGTGCTACTAGCGCTACGCTAGAGGGCAGGGTGATTAGGAGCAAAGTGGCGATGAAGGGAAAACTCGCTTTCATGATTAGGTCTGCCTTGTTGGCTACTTCTTGAGACTATCCTCGGCCAGTTTCATTAACTCTTCCGGCATCCATTTACCGACGGCTCTTTTAGTGGGCTCTTCAATGCCTCTGGTGCGATCATGCCAGTCGTCTCGGTCACCCTCGGGCCCGCGTTCGCGTTCGTAGTTTTCTGTTTGTTCGAGGCTCAGAATAATTCCGTCCGCAATCTCATTCCAGTCCTGAAATTGGATGCCGCGTCTTATGATCGGCAATCCGGCCGTCCAGTCTTCTTCTGGAGCGCGATCGTCCTGCTCGGGGATGGTCAGAGTTTGCAGTGACGGAAACGGCTTGCCGGCAAACTCTTTTACAAGGAGATCCTTGATCTCTTTGTAGGTGGCCTGGGGCCTTTCACCCCTGACTTCCTGAGCACGTCGAAAAAGATCCGCAGCGCTTGTTTCTTCGTGAGTCATAGATCCGAAAACTTATGCAGCAAATTCTTGGTGACAATAATACCTTACACGGGCGCAGGGTAAGTTTACAACCGGGGTTTACATGTAACGCAAACTGTTAGTTTGCGTGGCTGGCACAGGAATATAGGTCGAGAGGTCAAGGCGGTCATCAGCTTGCGGCTCGCAATCGCAAACTCACAGTTTGCGCTACGAGAGACGTCGCGCAATTGCAATCGCAACAGAATGAAGTAAACTGCCCGACAGATGGCGGAATCGATTATTTCTCACATAAATCAAATCCCTGAGAGGACCAACCTATGTTGCCACCTCTGTGGCCGCATGACTGATCAGCGCTTAACCATCGGCTCGCTACCAGGGGACATCGTGGAGCTCTTAAAAGCAAATGCGGATGTCGCCGGAGATCTGGCTCAGATTTGCGTTAATTGCGTCGACCTTTTTAGCCGGGCCAAGGCGCAAATCGATTCACACAATGTGATCTTCGAACAAACGGATCACGTTCTGCCCACGCCGCTGCGAATGAACGCGGACGAACGCTTCACCGGGCGGGGGGTGACGATTGCCTTTCTCGACTCTGGTTTCTATCCCCATGACGATCTAACAAAACCCGAAAATCGGATCGTTGCCTACCACAGCATCTTCGACGCCGAGGACGATCGCACTTCGCTCGAGACAACCGACGTAGCGAGCTGGCATGGAATGATGACCTCGGTGGTGGCGGCAGGGAATGGACATTTGTCCGAAGGCTTCTATCGCGGCATTGCCCCGGATGCGAGAGTGGTGCTGGCCAAAGTAGGACGAACGGGACACATTCCGGATGAGCATATCGTACGCGGCCTGGAGTGGGTTCTCGAAAACAGGAGAAAATACGACATTCGCATCGTCAACATTTCCGCCGGTGGAGATTTTGAGCAGTCGTATCTGGATAGTTCGTTGTGTCAGACGGTTGAGCGCGCCGTGGGAGAAGGGTTGATCGTGGTTTGCGCTGTCGGCAACGCGGGAATGGCTCCAGGACACCCCGTGCTGCCGCCCGCTAACTCGCCCTCCGCTATTTCGGTAGGTGGACTTGACGATCAAAACTCGCTCGATCGAGCCAGACGCGGTATGTATCGCTCATCGTATGGGCCAACTATTGATGGTTTACAAAAACCCGAAATTATCGCTCCCGGCATTTGGGTCGCGGCGCCAATTCTTCCGGCTACGCTGACGGCTGACGAAGCTCAACTTTGCTCCGAACTTGATGCGGCGGCTGACGACAGTTTGCGAACGATCATTGATCTGCATTCGGGTGTGGATAAAGATTTCGACGAGGCGCGAGATCTGCCGACCCCGCTTTTGAGACAGCTAATTACCATTAAGCTTCGCGAGGGCAATGTTATTAGCCGGCACTACAAGTATGTTGATGGGACATCTTTCGCTTCACCGATTGTCGCCTCAATCGCCGCCTGCATGCTGGAGGCGAACCCTGCTCTGAGTCCGCAACAAGTGAAACGCGTCTTGATCCATACCGCCGAGCGAGTTCCAGGTATCGAAGTGGAAAGACAGGGCTGGGGAGTTGTTGCTCCTCGCAAGGCGGTTGAGGTTGCACTAGGCAGTCAGGGACGAAGATAAGAGCACTTGTCCGACACCTCTCTTGCCAGCAGCGGCTCGGTTGGGCGTCGGGACGTCGGATTGCTTTGGAGAACCGTGCGCGGTAGCGCCGGATGCTAAAGTCAACTTCACATGTTTACCCGAATGCAACATCCGCACACGCGGACACTGAATAAATAGCAAATTGCTGCCTGTAGGACATCTCCGTCGCCAATCCTTGTATTATCATTAACGTGAAATTGACTCTAGCATCCAGCGCTACCGCGCTCGGTTCTGTATGGCCTGCGCCTCATTATTTATCAAACTGACCCACTAACCTCTTGTCTGTCTGATAGACATGTCCGCAAGGCGTGTGCAACAATTCCTTAAACCAACAAGACAAGCCGAGAAGTTCTGAGAGGAGTAATACCGTAAAAATGTCTGAGAACGAAACCGCGCCCGCTGAGGGCACGACTGACGCAGCAAACGAGAATCCGGTGGCTGAAGCCGCTACGGAAGATATCTCTTATCACGCCGTTGAGAAGGATGGAGTGGTGACTGCGATTTGGGAGATGCAGGGTCGCAAGCACATTCGCACCATCGACCCGCGATCACGCCAGGGACAGGACATCCTTCGTCTTTACACGACGGAGCACCATGATGAGACAGCGCCGGCGGAAACAAGCGAGGCAGCCTCGTCCTGAGTTGTCCTTGAGTACATCCTGAGCGCTATCGTTTTCAAATGCTCTAGGGATCCATTCCGCAAAATATTCACTATTTCCTCACCCCCGTCCGATTGGTTTCTTCTGACCACCATCACTAATCCCGTTACGACTATCCGCGATTTAAACAAGGGGTAAGACTTCGCAAATCGTTTAGCGCTCTCCGCGACTCTTCTGGACGAGCAATGG
>JBKOZZ010000027.1:0-31190 GCA_046726155.1 Acidobacteriota bacterium | reverse complement strand
AGTAACGGTCCCAGTAGTAGAGGTTTCACTATCCGCCAACTTCATTGTCAGGGTGTGTTGCGCGGCGTAACCACGAATTCGATCACGAAGGAAATCATCAGGGTAGCGCCGGTCGATGCTTGTGATACGCGAAAGCACATCATGACCATGATCATCTACGGCGCTCAGCGGTGGGTGTGCGCCACTCGTCGCATAAAGCTTGAATGGACGAGGCGGATCAGTCATGCCCTCATTCGGGTAAACCTCAACGCCTTGTGGATGGTCTATGGCAATCAGCCGGAACTGGTCGGCAAACAGTGCTTCCTCCAGCTCGTTCGTCACGCGCAGCTCGTAGACACCATTGCGCTCCTTCAATTGATCCCCGCGAATGCGCACATATTCGACCGGATCGGGCGTGTTGTAGCGGCCAGGTTCTTCCAGGTAGCCCATCTCGCCGCCGCCCATAAAATCCGTAATGAACTCAAAACGTTCCCCATTCCACGCGTACAGGTACGGACATGAGGAAGGCTTTCGATCGAGTTCTGTTACCTCGAGCGTCACGAGCGTAATCCTGGTATTCGCGGTGTTGCTGTTAGCTGCCCGGGCGATCTCCGTCTCGGCTTGCACAATGCCGGCGGGCCAGATCACGCGAACAGCGTCTGCTGTCAGGCGTTTACCGAGACCGAATAGAATGTCTGCCGGAGCTGCTGGAGGACTAGCCGACGAGGTTTCAAGTTTTTGTTGCAGGCTACCCGCTCGAACTTCAATCTTCGTACCGACGCTGCTACGGTTACTCACCTTGCCATTGAGCTTAACGCGTAACGAGTGATTACTATTCCCACCGTCGTTACGTCCGATCCGCAAGCCTCCGGAAGCGGAAAGGAAAAGAATATCTGAGTCTCCGTCGTTATCGATATCGCCCGAGGCAAACAGGCGCCCCGCTCCGAATGCCGCCGGACCGCCGGCGAAATCAGGGGCCACGGCGCGGTCGCTGGTATCCGTCCAGGTGTCTCCCAAGTTTCGCCAAACGCGTATACCTTTTTCCGTGACCATGACGGAATCCAGCAAACCATCATTGTCATAGTCGACGAACTGCGTGGCCCGCGCCGCTTTCGAACCGGCAGGCGCGGCAGATGTCTTGAACCTTTCCTTGCCGTCGCTGATAGCAAAAATACCCGGTCCGTCCGCCCGGCCAAAGAAAAAGTCCGTGTAGCCATCCTTGTTGACGTCGCCGGCGGCCGCACAACTCCAGTGGCCTTCGATATCAAGGCCCACCTCTTGTGAGACATTGCGAAAGGTTCCGTCCCGTTGGTTGCTATAGAGTGCGGGCGCCTTACCATAATTGACGACCAGCAGATCCATATCGCGCCGGTTGTTAAAATCTGTCGGTATTACCGAGACCGCGTGCCCGACAGCATTTAACTTTGCTGCAGCAGTGACGTCGGTAAACTTTCCGTTGCCATCATTACGCAACAGCAGGTTGGGAGCGCCAGCGAAGTCATCAGGAAAAACAGCCGATGATCCGCCCTTGGGAGGCTGGGAGAGATCGGCCGCTCCCGTTATGAAGATGTCCAGGTCACCATCATGGTCAACGTCAACAAAGGCAACCGACGATGGCAGGAAAGGATACGTGGGAATGGCCGCTGCTGCGGTTATATCCGAAAACTTAGCTGCACCATCGTTGTGATAAAGCGAGAGGCTGCCGTCTCGGATAACGAACAGATCGGCTTTGCCGTCATTATCAAAATCTCCCGCCACGGCTCCAACTGGGGTGCCATTAAATTTTGCGGCCAGAGCGCCAGATTGGTTGGTAACTTCAACGAACTTACCTCCAACGCCGCGGAATAAATGCTGCGCGGTAGCAGTCAACCAGAACACGTCCAGGCTACCGTCACCGTCAACATCGAAGAGGGTCACGCTGCCACCGAAAGCAGCTGCTACCTCTTGCCGGCTCGCGTCATTCCAATTGCTTGACTTGAACTGACGGCCAAAGACAGATGAAGGTGTGGCCGTCGAAGCCGGGCCAGGTGTAGCTTCTACCGATCCGGAGAGTAGGCCGGCAGTAGCATCCGTAAAAGTGACGGCTGGAATCGTTCGATCAACCAACTCGGGCTCGGCGCCGGTGGAAGCAACCGCCTCGGCGTAACGACCTTGTTCTAGATAATTCTGTCCGAGTGTGGTGGCGCTCCCGCGCTCACGCAACTGTTTAAAGCGTTCGGTAACATTCTGACCCTCCTCTCGCTGACCGGCGCGCATTAGAGCCTGCCCCAGGCTGTAGAGCGCCGTGGCGTTGTAGGGTTCGGCGGCCAGCGCCAGCCGAAAGGCGGCGATTGCTTCCGGGTACTTGCGCTGTTGGGAGTAAATCTGGCCGACGTTGATATTTGTGCCCACATCATTTGGATCAATCTTTAGAACGCGTTGAAAAGCGCTCAAGGCTTCGTCAAGTCTACTTTGTAGTTTCGCAATCAGGCCGAGGATGTAGTAAGGCTGCGGAGCTTCAGGCGCAAGCGCGGCGGCGTTTTTGGCTTCCCGCTGCGCCGCCGGCAAATCAGGCACATTGAAGAGTGCGATGCTGAGGTTGATGTGTGCCAAATTCAGTTTCGGATCGATCTTCAGCGCATTCTTGAAGGCCTCTGCGCCTTCTTTATGTTTGAACTGCTCGAGTAGTGCCACCCCAATGTTATTAGCCCGGTAGGCGTCCTCGCGAGACGCAGTAGTAGTTGGACCAGTGGGTGTTTGCCGACCGGCCAGCGACTTTCTCGCCAGAACGAGAGCCGATATCAGAAGACCCGTTAAGAGAAGATAGAAAGTATAACTACGGAAGATTTTCATCGATAAGCTTTCAGGAATAAATATAGCGCCAACCGTTGCCGTGGACGGGGCTTTTCTGGCGCGATTGGCGGGCGGGACGCCCGCGGTCCCAGCGTCAGACTCGACTTCAATACCGGGGAGAGCTTTGCACAAAAAGTTGTTGGTAGCAGTCCGCGCAGTGGCCGGCTGAACGTAGCTGGTAGCGCATTTTTCAGTCGTCCGTCTTCAGATAATGCAAACTGTTAGTCTGCGAGGCGAACGTCACACTCAATCTAACTTGTCACCGCACTCGCAAACTAACAGTAACGTTACTGGAGGATCCGCTCGCTCTCACTCGCCGTTCCGTAGCCAGCCCGTTCTACTGATTAGCGTCAATATTCGCGGGCTTAATGTCGAGCGGAATAAACTGCCGATCGATCAAGTCCTTCATGGCGATTGGTCTTTCAAGGATTCCCGCTTTGACGGCCATGTCACATATTCGCTGCAAGTCTTCATCGGTCGGCGTCAGCATCCGGTAGCTTACGCGATTAGGCGGCTGCGTCAGCACGTAGCGTAGGACTTTCTCATCCTGCCGAAAATAAGGTGCGACCACCTTTGCTGCCTCCAAACGATGACCCTCGGCCCATTCACCGCTCTCGGCGATACCGCGAACCAGATCGCGCACGACTTCAGGCCGCTCGCGAATCAGTTTCTCAGTAACCACGAGTACGCAGGAAATGAAGTGCGGCCAAATATCTTTTGCATGGTAGAGGACACGTCCGCTGCCATCGAGTTCAGCTTTGGCTGCGTGCGGCTCGCCGACGAAGTAGGCATCGATGGCCCTGGCAGCCAGTGCTCCGGGCATGTCCGGAGGCGGCAGTTCCACGAACCGCATTTCATCGGGCTTTACCCCTTGATCCTCCATTAGCTTGCGAATTACCAGGTACTGGTTGCTGTACTTACTGGGAATCGCGAAGACCTTGCCGCGCAGTTCTGCCAGGCTCCGGGCCGGTAAATCTTTGCGCACGATCACGGTCGAACCGTCACGATGTCCCAGGTAAACTATCTTAACGGGCACGCCTTGTTCGCGAAGCTTCATGGCCAGTGGCGCAATCATGAAGGTCGCATCCAGACGTCCACCTTTGACTGACTCCACGACCGTGGGAAAGTCAGTAAAGCGCTGTGATTCAAAACGATTGGCAGTGCTGGTTCGGGTAGCAAAGTCAGTTACAGGACAAGTCAGGTGGCAGGTCACTGGCAAGTATCCCACCTTCAATTCCTGTCGCGTCTGGTGTGATGTGCTGCCCAATATCTCCGCGATTGAGCCGTAGCGCCAGGGCTTAAACCTCAACACGCCGAGTACTGCAATGAAAGCGAAGATCCCCACTAACCAGCGAGTCATAGGCGAGCGCAGCATAAACATTTCTCCATAATTGTCATTGGGACGATATCGATCGGTTGTGTAAACATTTGGTTCTACAACTTACCGGTAAAACTAACACGGCAGAGCGTACAGAACCGAGCGCGGTAGCGCCGGATGTTAGAGTCAACGTCAACCTCAATACCATGCCTGCGGCAGCGAACAGATGGCCCTCTATTGTCGAAATCCGATGTGTTTCGTGAATACTGCATCATCACTGTACATGTGCGGATAGTCCGTCATGCTCGTGTTGTCTCTCTTGGCGGTACTCTTATTCCGCAACTAACCTACTACCCACCACTTCATCCTGTTCGAGTCCGAATTCCGCCAGAATCGAGTGAACCGTCTCTACTACCTGCGGATGCGTCAGCTCGCGCGGTCGGGGAATAGCCACTCGCAACTCGCGGCAGATACGAGCGGGTCGATCGGAAAGGACCACAATGCGATCCGCGAGTTGGGCCGCCTCCTCGATATCGTGCGTTACGAGCACAACCGTGCGCGGCAGTTCCTCCAGCATGCGCGCCAACTCTCGCCGCAAACGGAGTCGTGTCAGGTAATCCAGCGATGAAAATGGCTCGTCTAATAGCAGGATGTCAGTATCTCCGGCGAGCGCCCGGGCCAGTTCCACCCGCTGGCGCATCCCTCCTGATAGTTGATGCGGATAGTGGCCGGCAAATTCTTCCAGATTGATCAGGCGCAACATCTCTATGAGTTGCCGCTCGCGCTCTGCCTCACTGCTCAGATCGCGCAGTCCCATCGCGATATTTTGCGACGCCGTTTGCCAGGGGAAAAGGCTGTCGTGCTGGTAGACCATGCGCACGCGGCCTGAACAGATCACGCTTCCTAACGATGGTTTGAGAAACCCCGAAAACAGATTGAGCAACGTTGTCTTCCCACATCCGGAAGGACCCACGACGGCGACGAATTCGCCGCGGCAGATTTCCAGCGAGAGGTGACTAAAGACCTCGACGGGGCCGAAGCTCACAGAGGCTTCGTCGATACGCAACGGCTTATCGTTCATAACCCCATCTGATGCTGGGAATCTTCGTGAGCCTCATTAAGACATGGTCGATTACCATGCCGATTACGCCGATGATAATCATGCCGGCCACGAGGAGATCCATTCGCAGGCCATTGCGCGCATCCCAGATCGCGAATCCCAGACCATCGCGTCCCGCGATCATCTCCGCCGCTACCACAACCAGCCACGCCAGACCAGCCGTCACCCGCAGCGAGGTGATCACCTGTGGCGCGATGGCCGGCAGGGTTACTTTCGTCAAAAGTTCCAGACCGGTGAACCGATAATCACGCGCAACCCGAAAATAAACTGAGGGAATGTTGGCCACGGCGGCCGAGGTGGCGACAACGACCGGAAAAAAACAGGCCATGAAGATCAGAAAGATTGCCGGCAGGTCGCCAATTCCAAACCAGAGAATGGCGAACGGAATCCAGGCGAGCGGCGACAGGCTCCTAAAAAAGTTGATCGCCGGCAGCAACGCCAAGCGTGAACGAACATGATGACCAAGCCACAATCCCGCGGGGACACCCAGGAGGACCGCGAGCATGAATCCAGTCGTAACGCGGAAAAGCGAGGCTACCAAATCGCCCAGCAGGCGCCCGGTGCGGATCTCTTCTCCGAGTCCCTTGGCTACCGCCAGAGGAGAAGGAAAAACCGATTGCGGAAAGACGTGCAACAGTCCCAACACCGACCAGATGGCGATGGCCGCGAAGAGCACAATTAAGGGAAGCAGGCCCGCCCTCGAAGCGAGTGGCTTTTCAGTCATAGGAAGCAAATAGAACTGCTCAAGTTGAGGTCCTGAAGATTATGATTGAAGACTCTCGATCAAGCTCGGCTTGCCCCGCTCGCTTGCAGTGTCTCACTTGCCCAGTATTCGTTCCTGGTTCGCCAGAATTCGCTCCTGGTTCGCGATAACGATGTCCAGCTTCTTTTGATTCGAAATGATCGCTTGCTGGTTAGAAATAATTGTCGCCTGGTTAGACAAGGCCTTATCCAGTTTTGCCTGGTTGGCCTTGATCTGATCCTGGTTCTCAAGGATGGTCTTTTGGTTTGCGAGAATAGTTTGCTGGTTAGCCAATACTTCGTCACTCGACATTTGGATGTCCTCGTTTCCTTAGTCAACTTAGTGAAACTGCCTCAGTAACCCGTGATCGTACCGCTTCTCGGCAATCAGAAGCTCATACTTTAGTTGGAGAACCCAGTCCGCCAAAGGGTGCAGAGTCTATCCACGCCCGATATGCTATCTTGCGTTCCTAATCAGAAAACAGTTATCGCTTTTCTTAACAGACATTTCCCGTATCCTTCGCGTAATTCTTCTGAGGTGAGAATTAGACTCCCGCACAATCATCAAACCTTTGCTGTGTTGCTACTGGGCGGTCTGCTACTGACGACGGCGTGCCGTTCGGGCGGCGGATTACCGGCGAAACTTTCCCAAGAGTACACCGAGGTGGTCCGCGCATTTTACATCGGCCTGGCGGCGCTCCAGGTTGGCGATGATCTGCGCGCCGACACCAAGCTCGCGGAAGTAACCCAACTCGTGCCGCTCGAGCCGGCGGGATGGGCCAACTGGGGATTGCTCGCTTTGCGCCAGCGGAATTTTGACCCGGCGGCAGAAAGGCTGGAACGCGCTCGTTCACTGGCTCCGGACAACGATCAGATCTATTACCTGCTTGGTTTACTGGAAAGCAGCCGAGGGCGCTCCGCGGAAGCGATCACGGCGCTGCGAAAAGCCGTCGAACGCAATCCCAGAAACCTCTTAGCAACTTATAAACTCGCCGAAGAGATCGAGCGGCAGGGAAGTGAGAATAGCGAATCCGAATACCAGCAACTTATGCAAAAGATGCTGGAAGTTCAACCAGACAATCTGGCGATCTTACTTGAACTAGGGCGCATGGCGGCCAAACGCAGCGATGCCGAAACTTTGCATCGTGTGGTAGGCAAACTCTCCGAGCACTCGGCGGGTTGGCCTCCGGAAGTCCAACAGCAACTTAGTGCTCTCCAGGCGGCCGCAACTGGTCCGGATCCTCGAACAGCGGCAACGCAGATTGCTTTCCTGCGCAATGTGCTGGTGCGGGTCCCCGAATTTCGAAGCGATCTTTCGATCATCAAACCACCGTCAGGTGAAGAGGCGCAACCCTTCACTCACTTCCTGAAGCTGGAGTCGCCGATCTTTAACCCTGCGCCTGCGGATACAGGGATCAGCTTTTCGTCCGAGCCGGTGCCAAATGCGCCGGCCGGCAAGTGGAGCTGGATCGGAGCGATTTCGCTGAACGGCGAAGGCGCACCCACCATTGTGCTGGCTAACGAAAAAGAGGTGCGTATTGGCGATGCGAGATATCCATTCCCGGGCGGGCCAGCGGCCGTTGCGCCTGGACCAGAAGGCGTTGTCGGGCTCGATTTCAATTACGATTTCAAAACTGATCTGGTCCTGGCGGGGGCTGGCGGCGTTCGTCTACTGAAGCAGGAAAGCGAAAACAAGTTCATCGATGTAACAGCGCAAACAAAGTTGCCGGCGACGATCTTGAATGGAAGTTTCACCGCCGGGTGGGCTGCTGATATCGACGCCGATGGCGACCTCGATATCGTCCTCGGCGCCGAACATGATCCGCCAACGGTCTTGCGAAACAATGGCGATGGCTCATTCGCGGAGATTCATCCGTTTGCCGGAATCTCCGGTCTCTACGGCTTTGTTTGGGCAGACCTCGACGGAGATGGCGATCCTGATGCTGCGCTAATTGACTTTAAGAACGAAAACCTTCTTGACCGTAAACTTCACATGTTTTCCAACGAGAGAAGCGGCCAGTTCAAAGAGCGTGAGTTGCCTTTGGGCTTACAAGCTCTCCGAGCAATCAACGTTGGTGACCTTAACAGCGATGGTGTTTTGGATCTTGTAGCGGTGCAGGTGGATGGCAGGATTATTCGGATCTCCGACAAGAACGAGGGGCAAGCGTGGGAGATCGCTCAGATCGCGTCCTTTGACAAAAACTCGCTTTACACCCATCGAGACTTTTACCTTCATGTGATCGATTTGGATAACAATGGAGGCAATGACTTACTGCTGACGTTCAGTGAAAGCCCATTCGGCAAGAACGCTCCTGGCGCGATTGGCTGGCTGAGCGATAAGGAAAACAAATTCAGCTTGATTCACAACCTCAATCCTCCTCCTGGATACGAGAGTGCTGATTGGGTTGGCCCCGATTTTGTTTTTCAGCCAGCGGATCTCAATGGAGACGGCCGCCTCGAGTTGATGGGCTTGTCTAATAATGGCCGGCCGATCCAGGCAATCAACCACGGCACGAAGAACTATCACTGGCAAGCAATCCGTCCGCGCGCCGCCCAGACTACGGGCGATCAGCGCATCAACAGTTTTGGCATCGGTGGCGAAATGGAAATTCGCGCCGGTTTGCTCGTGCAGAAGCAGTTGGTAACGAGCCCGATTGTCCATTTCGGTTTGGGAGATCAAACTGGCGCCGACGTGGTGCGCATCGTGTGGCCTAATGGAGCGGTGCGGGCCGAGTTCGAAACAAAGGGGGATCAAACCATCGTCGCCGAGCAGCGCTTGAAGGGCTCGTGTCCGTTTCTTTTCGCTTACAACGGCAAAGAGATGAAGTTTGTCAAAGACACCGTGCCCTGGAGTTCGGCAATCGGCTTGCGCATCAATACACTCGGCACGGCGAGAGTCGAAGCCACCGAAGAATGGTACAAGCTCAGCGGCAACGAACTTGCGCCACGCGACGGTTATTACGATCTTCGCATCACGGCGGAGCTTTGGGAAACCTACTACTACGATCAGTTGGCGCTGATGACAGTGGACCATCCCGTGGGAACAGATATTTTCGTCGATGAACGTTTCGTTATTCCCCCCGCAAAACTCGCAATCACAACTGTCGAGACGCCACACAAGATTGCACACGCAGTGGACGAGAATGGCAACGACGTGACGGACATCGTCGGCACTCTTGATGAGAAGTATCTCGATAACTTTGGACGCGGGCGCTATCAGGGTGTGACGCGCGATCATTTCGTCGAAGTCGATCTCGGCGAGGACGCGCCGCAAAATGGCCCGCTCTGGTTGATTGCCAAAGGCTGGATGCACCCGACTGATTCTTCGCTCAACGTGGCGATCAGTCAGGGTCAGGAGGTCCGTCCGCAGCCCTTGAGCATGGAAGTGCCCGATGGCAAGGGCGGCTGGATTGTGTCCCGGCCAAACCTCGGCTTTCCTGCCGGGCGCAAGAAGATCTGCCTGTTCGACCTCGGAGCCGTCTTCCGCCCGGGCACCCCACGCCGTCTGCGTTTGCGTACCAATCTCGAGATCTTCTGGGACTCGATCGAGTGGGCGAAGGGGCTTTCTGATACGAAGTTGAAAACGGTCCGAATTAGTCCGGCGATGGCCAATCTGAGCTATCGGGGTTACTCAGTGATCAATAAGCCGGATGCTTCTTCGCCGGAGGTGCCTGACTATAATCATATGTCAGGCTCGAAACAGATCTGGCGTGACCTGATTGGCTATTACACTCGGTTTGGCGACGTGCGCCAACTGCTCGAGAAGATTGATGACCGTTATGTAATCATGAATGCCGGCGATGAGCTCTCGCTACGTTTCCTGGCGCAAACGGCCCCGCCGGCCGGCTGGGTGCGCGACTATGTATTCATGGGCGACGGCTGGATCAAAGATGGTGACTACAACTCGACGTTTTCCAAGACGGTGTTACCCTTGCCGTATCACGCCAGGCACGAATACACCACCCCACCAGGCAAACTCGAGGATGAATGGGTTTACAAGCAGCATCCTGAGGACTGGCAAAAATATCACACCCGTTATGTCACGCCTGACGTCTTCCGAAATGCCCTGAGGTCCGTGAGAAGCAAATGACAGCTGGTCGTCCCGCAAAACTACTGCTTGGCGTCATCTTCGTAGCGTTGCTCGCTACGCCTTTGGTAATCAGGCGTCTCGCCGCGCGCGGCGAGCTCGGGAAGTCGAAATTGGATGCCTCATCGGCGTTGGCTCGACACGGACTGTTTTTTCAGGAAGTGGCCAAAGCCTCGGGGATTGACTTTGTCCATCAAGCTCCGACGTTGGACCATAAGCTGGACCACATCATGCCGCAGGTTGCTTCCATGGGCGCCGGCGCTTCGATCGTTGATTTCGATCGCGACGGTTGGCAGGACATCTACCTGACCAACAGCGGCGAGGGTAGTCTGAACCGTCTCTATAGAAACCAGGGAGACGGCACGTTCAGAGATGTAGCCGCCAACCTGGGTATCGCCGATCTCAATCAACCTGGTACCGGCGTTTCGATGGGCGCGGTCTGGGGCGATTACGACAACGACTCTTATGAAGATCTTTTTCTTTACAAGTGGGGCCGGCCGGAGCTGTTTCATAACGATGGTGGTAAGCATTTCACCCGAGTCACTGAAGAAGCCACACTGCCAACCTGGGTAAATGCCAATACCGCAATCTGGTTTGATTATGATGGGGATGGTCTGCTTGATCTATTCATCGGCGGTTATTATTCCGAAGAAATCGATCTATGGAACTTGAAGACGACTCGGATGATGCCCGAGAGTTTCGAGTATGCGAAGAACGGCGGAAGGAAGTATCTGTACCATAACCTGGGAAGCGGAAGGTTTGAAGAGGTCAGCGCGAAACTGGGAATCAATAGCCGGCGTTGGGCGCTTGCTGCTGCCGCGGCGGACCTTCGAGGCAGCGGCCATCAGGACTTGTTCGTGGCAAACGATTATGGCGTTTCTGAGCTCTACTTCAACGACGGAAAACAATTCCATGACGTGGGCGAGCAAACCGGTGTCGGCTTTGCTCCCAAGAGCGGCATGACCGCGGCGTTTGGCGACGTGCTCAATCAAGGCAGGTATGCCGTCTATGTCTCTAACATTTCTGAAGACGGTGTACTGATACAAGGGAATAACCTGTGGATGCCCCAGGAAGGTACATTCGGCGACGGCCTGCGCTACGAGAATATGGCGCGAGCGTTGGGCGTCGAAATGGGCGGCTGGAGCTGGGGAATGCAGTTCGGCGATCTCAACAATGACGGGACGCTCGATATCTATCTAACGAACGGTTATGTTTCAGCCGATCGGAGCAAGAGCTATTGGTACGACTTTTCAAAAGTTGCCGGCGGTCATAGCACGATCATCGGCGACGCCGCAAACTGGCCGGCGATGGAAGGGCGCAGTTTGTCGGGTTACCAGCAGAAGCGCGTCTGGCTAAACGATGGCGCGGGCAAATTCAACGATGTAGCGCAAGCGGTCGGCGCTACCGACACCTACGATGGACGCGCAGTCGCGCTAGCCGATCTCTGGAATCGCGGTGTGCTCGATGTGGTAGTGACGAACCAGCGCGGGCCTTTGCTGATCTATAAGAACACAGTCGTACCTGAGAACAGTTGGATCGACTTTGAATTGGAAGGCACCGTCAGTAACCGCAGCGCGCTGGGCGCCGAAGTTAAGCTATTTTGGAACGGCCGGCAACAAGCGCAGACCGTTTCCGGCGGTAGTGGTTTCTGCGCCGAAAATCAGAGGCGATTGCACTTTGGTCTGGGTAAGAATCCGCAAATCGAGAAGGTTGTGATTCGCTGGCCGTCTGGTAAGGTTCAAACTATCGACAATCCTTTAGTGGGCCAAATAAACAAGATCAAGGAGCCGGCATGAGCCAGTCAACGAGCGAGCCACTGACTACTCCGGCGACCCCCGCGCTCGATGTGGCGGCGCGGCGAAAGATCCGTTTCGATAGTCGTTACCTCGCTCCTCTTTTTATTACGTGCATCCTATTGGCCGGTCATCTCTCGTACGGCATCCTGGAAAGTTACAAAAAGACGGCGCTCGCGATCGTCGCCGCGATCATCACCGAGTTGGTTCTCGGTCGCATTTTTTTTGGCAAGTGGCTGAATCTTGCCAGTGCTTACATCACAGGCATCAGCGTGGGAATTCTGGTTCGGTCGCCGGCTTACTGGCCTTACCCGCTATGTAGCGTCATCTCGATAATGTCGAAGTACGTGTTACGAGCGAAGGGACGCCATCTTTGGAATCCCTCGAACTTTGGCATCGCGATGTTGTTGTTTTTGGCACCTGAGACAATGGCTGTCCTCAGCATTCAGTGGGGAAATAACTACTGGTCCTTGCTGGTCATCTGGATTCTCGGCTCGATCATCATTTGGCGGGCCCGGCGCTTTCATATCAGCGCTACCTATGTTGTCTCGTTCTTCTTATTTGCTTTTTTGCGCAGCTGGATTACCGGTGATCCCTGGCAAGCAGAGGTAGCGCCGATTACCGGTCCCATGTATCAACTCTTTGTCTTTTTTATGATTACCGATCCTAAGACGACCGTTCGTTCGCGGATGGGTCAGTGTGTGGTGGCGTTCTGCGTAGCCCTGGCGGAGTTTGTTTTGAGGTTGGACCAGGTGGTATACGCTCCTATTTTCGCGCTTTTCTTTGTTGGACCAGCGGCGAACCTGATCGAGATCTGGCTGGACTCGCGGAGGCAGAAGACGGCGTTCCCTGCCACCACCTGAATTCATCCGAGGTAAAGCCCTAAATGCCAATACTACTTAGTGCAACGGAGGCACGACCCTCCAATGGTGATAAGCCGGCTCTTTGCTGGGACCGCGGGCGTCCCGCCCGCAGCGAGCGTTGCGCGAGCAGGACTCCCGTCACGTCCAAGATTGAATGCTACCGAAACCAGGCGGGCGAGACGCCCGCGGTCCCAGCAATTAACTTGCCTCCCATAATGTCCAGGATTGAATGCTGCCCAAGCCAGGCGGGCGAGACGCCCGCGGTCCCAGCAATTAACTTGTCTCCCATTATGTCCAGGATTGAATGCTGCCCAAGCCAGGCGGGCGGGACGCCCGCGGTCCCAGTAATTAGCTTGTGCTTTCTGCTTGTTTTATTCCTTCTGCTTTCGGCGTGTACGAAGTCGGGAAGCGATCCGGGGAGCACGCCTCCCACTGAGGTTGCAAAGCAAATGCCTTCACCATCGCCGAGCCCGACACCACCACGGCCCTCAGGTCCGATCGAATTTACGGATGTGTCAGCCCAGGCGGGAATACATTTCAAACATAACAGCGGCGCCTTCGGGAAAAAGTATCTGCCGGAAACACTCGGCACGGGCTGTGCTTTTCTCGACTTTGACAATGACGGCTGGCAGGACATCTTGATCGTTAATTCAACGGCCTGGCCGGAACGCAAAACCCCCAGGACCTTTCTCGCGCTTTATCGCAATAATCAGGATGGCACGTTCACGGATGTCACGCGTCAGGCAGGACTCGCGGTAGAGATGTACGGCATTGGAGTCGCATCAGCCGACTATGATAACGATGGGAACGAAGATATCTATATTACCTGCGTTGGACCAAATCACCTCTTTCGCAATCTGGGAAACGGCAAATTCGCCGACGTTACCGCGCGAGCAGGCGTCGGCGATCCATCGTTCTCGACCAGCGCTGTTTGGTTCGACTATGACAACGACGGCAAGCTCGATTTGTTCGTCGCCAACTATGTTGATTGGTCCGTTGAAAAGGATCAGCTCTGCTCGCTCGACGGGAAAAACAAATCTTACTGCACCCCGCAATCTTATCAGGGACAAAGTCCCACGCTATATCACAACCGGGGTAACGGCACCTTTGAAAACGTCACGCAACATGCCGGACTTAACGATCCCACCTGCAAATCGCTCGGTGTCGCTTTACTCGACTACAACGGCGACGGTTGGATGGATCTCGTCGTTGCCAACGACACGGAGCCAAATAAGCTCTACAAGAACAACGGGAATGGAACTTTCACGGATGAAGCAGTCACCGCAGGCGTGGCGTTTAGCGAAGCCGGCACAGCACGCGCAGGGATGGGGGTCGATGCCGGCGATTATGACGCCTCCGGACGCCAGGGAATTGTGGTCGGGAATTTCACCAACGAAAGTATGGCTCTTTATTCCAATGATGGTTCGGGCCTGTTTACTGATGACGCGCCCAAATCAGGTATCGGTAAAATGTCGGCACAGTCGTTGACGTTCGCCGTCTTTTTCTTTGATTACGATCTTGATGGCCTGCTAGATGTCTTTGCGGCAAATGGTCATGTTTCCGACGACATTAGCGTGGTCCAGCCCAACGTCAAGTACGCACAACCGCCACATCTTTTCCATAACAAAGGCAAAAAGAAATTCGAAGAGATGACGGGCAAGCTCGGACGAGCCTTGCAACGAGCCATTGTCGGGCGGGGTGCGGCTTACGGAGACTTTGATAATGATGGCGATCTTGATCTCTTGATTACATCGAACAATGGACCAGCGCGGCTGCTGCAAAACGAAAATGCCAATCAGAATGATATGCTGCGCGTCAAAGCGGTAGGGACCCGATCGAACCGCGATGGAATTGGCGCTAAGATGACGTTAAGAACCGCCAAAGGGGCAAAGACCTTTAGCATGGTAAAGACGGGATCGAGCTATTGTTCACAAAGCGAGCTGCCGCTGGTTTTCGGTCTCGGTGCTCCTGAGGAGGGCAGGACGTTGAGTTTGGAAATCGTCTGGCCCAGCGGTGGCAAGGATACAATTAGTGATTTGAAACCAAACCAATCGATTGTCGTTCTGGAAGGGAAAGGTATTACCGCTACCGCGCCCATCGTCTTTGCGAAGCCAACGCCGCAAGCTTCGCCTTCGGCACAGTCAACACCAGCCAAGCCTTAGCGATGGCAATGAGGTCAGTACCACCTCGCGGTAGCGGTTGGGTCTGTCAGGCACAGATTCCCCATCATCTACCCACCCGCTACCGCGAGGTGGTACCGACCTCATATTCGCAAAACTTCAGTTATGGTGAGATCTCAGATGCACCGCTTAAGCGTCTGGCCGGCCCACTCCGAGCGCATCGGCAACCCGATTGATGTAGTTGAACCACGACGCGATCAGCGTGATCTGAAGGATACCCTGGTCATCAAAGCCAACGGCGCGCAGACTCGCGTGGTCCGCCGGTGAGATGAGCGTTGCATCCTTCGTAACCTGCACGACGTAATCGAGCATGACCCGGTCCTGTTCCGAAATCGGGGCGTGCTTGTAGTCTTTCTCCAGTGCCTGGACCATCTCGTCATCTAACGTAACCCGACGCAGAAACTCTGCGTGAGATTCGATTCAATAGTGACACCGGTTCGTCACTGAAACGATGGTCGCGATCATCTCGTGTTGATGACGCTGCAAAGGCAAGTCCGGGGACAGCAAAGAGCCATAGGTCGCGAAGGCGTGGAAAAGGGCATCGGGAATTAAACTGTGCGAGGCGACGATTCCCGATGATTCACCGTCCGGGGTTGGATGAACCGGCGTGGCGTACTCGATCGGATAGAGGTGTCGCTGTCCTTCAGAAGCTTGTCGAACCTTCTCGTCTTCCGAACCCGATATAGTTTTGATCCATGTCATAGTGAAGTCGCCCACCTAATTTGTTTAGCAACCCAAGCCAATAGTTTACCTCGGCCCTCCGGAGGAAGTTAGCTCTGCTCGCAGTAAGGTTTGTCGCGGCCCATGAGGTCAGTACCACCTCGCGGTAGCGGGTGGGTTAACGCATTGATGATTGCCAATTGCCGATTGTCGATTGATAAGGTTCGCGCGCCGGCAATTCGGCATTCGGCAATCGGCAATCGGCAATCAACTGACCCACCCGCTACCGCGAGGTGGTACTGACCTCATTGGACCGCGGCTAGCCCGATGGCTCGCGTGGCTTACCGCCTTGCATCAACGTATACTTCGACCATGAAACAACAGATAGTAAACGGGCAAACCTAGAGCAACGACGGCGACGCCGAGGATTGCCTGTAGCGGATTATGGCCGCCCAACAGCAAAAGCAACAAAGCGATCAGGATCAGAAAAATAATGGGAGTTACGGGATAGCCAGGCGCACGATACCCGACGCCATCTGGCGCTCCGCGACGCAACACAAACAGCGCAGCCACAGTGAGCGCTATAAAGATGACGACAACGAAAACGAAATAGGAAATGATTGTGTTAAAGGTGCCCACGAGAACCAGCAGCGAGGCGAGTGTCGCTTGAATGAGGATCGCCCGCGCCGGTGTTTCGTAGCGAGGGTGAATCGCAGCAGCAGCGGGAATAAATAGTCCGTCGCGGGCCATCGCAAAGTAAACACGCGGCGCCGACATGACCACGGCAGCGAGGCTTCCCATTACCGCCACTATCACAATTCCGGATAATACCTGGCCACCAAGTCGGCCAAACAGCACCTCGCCCGCCTGTGCGGCAAAAGTCTCTCCTGAGGTGACCTGTTCCAGCGGCACAAGATACATGAAAGCCGCGCTGGTAAGAATGTAAACGGCTGTAAGGACCGTCACCCCGTAGATGAGCGCCCGCGGTAAAATGTGTTGCGGATCGCGCACTTCCCCCGCCAGTTTATTCAGATCCCACCAGCCGCCGAAGGAGAAAAACGCCCCCACAATGCCGCCGGCCAACGCCGCCAGCAAAGGTTCTGATCCTGGTCGTTGGTCCAATAGTGGCTGGAAGTTGGACCAGTGTCCGGCCCTTAACCCAAAGCCCCAGATGATCACGAAGCCCAGTAATCCGAGCTTGAGAATAGTTAGCCAACGTATCAATCCGCCTCCGAGTCTCACCCCACGCACGTTGACTAAAGCTACGAAAACTATTGAGCCAATGGCCACTGTTTTTAGGCCTGCCGGCGAGAGCTTGAAGATGTAGCCAACATAACTTGCCAGGCCCACCGCAAGCGCCGCCGTGAGGCCGGGATCCATCACGAGCAACGCCATCCATCCATAGAGGAAGGCGACTGGCCTTCCAAAAGCCTCGCGAAGGTAAACGTAGCCGCCGCCGGCCTCGGGGAACCTGGCCGCCAATTCGCCGTAACAGAGAGCGCCACACAACGCCATTCCCCCCATGACGAGCCAAACGATCAGCAGCCATACCGGCGAGCCCAGCGACTTTGCCATACCAGCGGGAGTGAGAAAGATCCCGACCGCAATGACCTCCCCCACAATCAACGCCGTGGCCGTACGCAGACCAATTTGCCGTTTTAGTTCGACGGAGGTGCTCAATGGCGGCAATCAGTAGAGTCAGAATGTAACTCGCGCTGCAAATTGAAACGCGCGCGGACCACCGGAACCAAACACTCCGCCTGCTGTCGTGATCGGCTGACCAAAACTCGATGAGCGCAGGAAGCCGGCGCTGGTTGAATCGTTGCTGTCGCGCACAAGCACATTGGAGAATCCCGAATAGTTTGATTTCGAAAAACCCAACACATTGGTGACGTTGAAAAGATTGAATACTTCCATTAGCGGCTCAATTTTCACGCGTTCCCCAAGCTTAAAGACCTTCGAGAAGCGCAAATCAAATGAACTAAAGTCGTCGTTAAAGCGGGCCTTGTCAGATACCAGTGGCAAAGGCTGACCGCTGAATCCCCCGGCAGCGTTTAGCTGGCTGATAAAAGCGTTCAACTCTGCCCCGGTGTGAAACAGTCTGCCGCCGGCATTACGTTGCAGCTGGGGAATCCTTTGACCACCGCCGGGCGCAAGAATGTCCATTGGCACTCCAGAGGCCAGCGTAAGGATAGGAGCAACACGAAAACCGGCGGGCAAATCCATAACGCCGGAGAAGGTGAAACGATGCCGTTGATCGTTTGGCGTCGGCCCAAATTCCAATTGCAGATTGTTTGGGTTAAGCGGACCGTTGGAGAAGGGAATCTGATCGTCGTTAGCGTAGTTGAAGGCTTTCGATAGTGTGTACGAGGCGCGGAATTGATAGCGATGTGAGAGGCGTTTCTCAACGCTCAGTAACAAACCGTCATACTTTGTCTTAACGCTGGACTCCAGGTTTGTCACGGAGTCCGGTCCGCCTACTACCGGATTGAAGACTGTGCCGATGGTGCGGCCAATAATGAAATGCGTGCCAAAGTTATGCAGATAGTCGGCACGCAAGACATAGTTACGCGCGAACTCGCGTTGAATGCCAAGATTCATCTGCTGCACCATGGGATTCTGCATGGTGTTGTCGATGATGTTGATACCCGCAGCGCCCGCGCCCGTCAGGATAAAGCCCGAAAATGGATTGGCCAGCGTTGGTGCTCCCGGCGGGAATTTGCCATTAACCGGATCAAACAGAAACTGTGGCGGAATGAAAAAGAGAGGGCCGGCTTTTACTTCAATCGGAAGGGCGCGTCCATCCAGACCACGCTCCAACGATTGAATCTCAAGCGTAATGCGATCGTAGTAAATGCCATAACCGCCATGGACGCTCGTGTGTCCGTCCCTGGTGGCGTAATTGAAGCCAATCCGGGGTCCGAAATTGTTGCTGTCCTTTCCTCGCTTACCAGATAGGAACGGCAGGATTATCGGATTGAGTTGGCTGGTGCGGCTGATGTTTTTGACGTCGGTATCGAGTTCGTACCTTAAACCGAGATTCAAGGTGAGTTGAGGATGCACGCGCCAGTCGTCCTGGACGAAGCCAGCCAGGTAGGTGCTATCCGCATTGGGAATAAGGAGGGGCTCAGTGGGCTTACCGCTGCGTAGCGTGACCGCGAAGAGCAGATCGTTGTCATCGACCTTGCCGTCGCCATTGCGATCGAAGTCCGGAAAGTCTTCGATCATTTCAATTCGCCCCGCCTGGAATACGCGCAGATCAAAATCCGCATCGACGCGTTGAATCTCGCCGCCAAAGTTCAAAGTGTGATTGCCGCGGACCATCGAGAATGTGTCGCTAAACTGCAGGCGGCGTTGTTTAGTACCCTGCGGCACGCGGAACGAGGCGCCATCCTGAATGCTGGGAAAGGTAAGTTGCGGCCCGGGAAAGACGGGTTCAATGTCGTTAAAGAAGGTGCTCAAACTAAAGTTAAAACTGTTCACGTCGCGGGGACTCAAGAGGCGCGTGTAGTTTGCGAGGAACGAATGCGTATTGTTGGTGCTGGACTGTCGCTGAGAAGCAGAACCGATCGCGCGGTCCAGAGTGCTCGGCGCCACGTCGTCTTCCCGTTGCAGGGAATAGCGAAAGAATAAGTGATCCTGGTCGCTCGGTTGCCAGTCGACTCGCTCGGTGCTCAAGAGATCGTTGAGTGGCGCTCCGGAAAAGGTTCGTTTGATTGTCCGGGTGGCGAGATCTCTTACACCCACCAGTGCCGCGCCGTCCTGGTTGCGATACTCGATGGAGCCAAAGAACCACGCCGAATCTTTCCGAATAGGGCCGCCGAGCGCGAAAGCATACTGTTCCCGATCAAATGGCGGCGTTACCCCCAAACCGCGGTCGAAGGTTGCCGGAAGCCCCTGCAGCGCTTTGTCGCGAAAGTAGAACGAGCCGGAACCGTGATAGTCGTTTGATCCCGCCTTAGTCACGATATTGATCACCGAGGAACCAGACCGGCCCAACTGAGCTGAGAAGCGGTTGGTCGCAATTTGAAACTCCTGCACTGCTTCCTGCGAAATGTTCTGGACTTGCCCACCCACGACGTCGTCATTATCGTCGGCGCCGTCTACCGTGACATTGCCGCCGCGGCCAAGCTGGCCGGCGGAAGAAATCACCACCGTATTGCTCTTCGTCGGATCGAAATTCGGCGCCGGCGAATTGCCGGGGACAAGCAGGGCAAGTTCAAGAAAGTTTCGGCCGTTCAGTGGCAGGTTTTCAATTTCGAAATCGCGTATGACGCCGTCAACCACGGCGGTGGTTGTGTTTACGAGTTCATAATTGAATCTATCAACCAGAGTTACCGTTTCCTGTACTGTCACCGCCATCGGCACGTCCAGGTTAAAGGTTTGTCCGACTTCAAGGGTGACGCTGGGAATTGTCTGGTCAGCAAATCCCTGGGCTTGCACCTTCAATTCATAAACTCCAGCCGCGAGGTTCGTTATGACAAAGAATCCTGCGCCGTTAGTGACTGCCTCACGGCTGATCCCGGTTGCTTTCTGGGTCACAGTTACTTTTGCTCCGGTCACAAGTGCGCCATTTGAATCCTTGACAGCCCCGCTAACGATAGCGGTTGCACTCTGCTGTGCCGAAACATTAACAACAAAGCCACTTACAATCACTATGCAGATGCAACGCAGCACAACCTTTTTGCCAATCACAATGGCAACTCCTTCCATCTATTCGAGAACGAAGTAAATTGTTCGTTTAGATAGGGCACTTGCGCCCCGGGACGTGGCAGGCGGACAAGTCCGCTTTTTAAACGAACCCCTCGAACAATTGTCTCGAGTGAAGCCGGGAATTTTAGGATTTTCGGAACGCCCGACGTGCGTGGAGTATTTGAAACTCTCATTTTAGTCGAGGGAATGGACCGTAGTGGCCAAGTCTCTTTACTTGCTCGTCTTCTAAATGGTGAGCCCAGCCCCGGGTTCAAATATGCGATTCAGGAGTTCCCAAGCTGTGCAACAAGTTAGGAAGGAAAACAGGACTCTTGAATCAACGAACCCAGGACTGGGAATCTGATGACTAACGCGGCGCAGATTAACAGCGCGCATCAGTTGTGTCATGGCCCGGAAGATGGGGCGAGAGATCAACCTTTAGTTGGAGTTGCTGGGCGAAACAAGCGGGGGCAAGCCCGCCTTCCAGACCACGAGCTGATCCACGTCCTGTTGTAATTCCTGGTGAACGGCATCCAAGCTAAGCTCAAAGGAGCGACTAAGTAGTCTCAGGGCGAGGAAGGCGGGCTTTCCCCCGCTGAATAGTAGCGAAGTCCATCACGGACGTGGCTAATAAATGGCCTGAGCTGGTTGAAAATTAACGTAGGTGGACCAGCCCGCGCTGCAGGGCGGTAGTGGCCGCCTGGGTACGGTCGGTCACTCCGAGCTTGCTGAGAATGTTATTAATGTGACTCTTGACGGTCGCTTCACTGATACTCAGGCTGGCGCCTATTTCTTTGTTGCTTTGGCCCTGCACGATCAGCTCCAGCACGTCCATCTCTCTGCTGGTCAAATCAGAGCCGGCCATTCGCTCGACGAGCCGCTCGGCGATGGCCGCGGGAATGTGCCGCGATCCGGCGTGCACGCTCCTAATCGCCGTCTCAAGTTCCTCGAAGAACACGTCCTTCAACAGATAGCCCCTGGCTCCCGCTTGCAGCGATCGGTAGATGTCTTCATCACCATCGTAGGTCGTGAGGACAATGAGACGGGCATCTGGGAATTCGCGCCGAATAGCAGTGATGGCTTCCACTCCGCCGAGGACCGGCATACGCAAGTCAATGAGCGTCACGTCTGGTTTGTGTTGGCGATATAAATCAATCGCTTGCTGTCCATTGATCCCCTCAGCGATTACTTCCATGTCCGCCACGGTATTAATTAAGGCGACAAAACCCTGCCGCACGACCGCCTGGTCGTCAATTACCATGATGCTGATCTTATTGTTCACTTTACGAGCTCTTCTCCATGAGATCTTGAACGAGCGATCAATTTAACAGTTTAGATAGGGCACTTCTGCCCCCCAACGTGGCAGGTGGACAAGTCCGCTTTCTAAACGAACCCTTGAAAAACGTCACTAACTGCTGATTGGTACGTCAGCCACAACCTCGGTGCCGGAGCCTTCGGTGCTATGAATCGACAAAGTACCACCAATTTGTTCGGCGCGCTCTCGCATGCCAATCAATCCAAAATGACCCGCCTGTCCGTTGCCCGCCGCTTGATTGTCAAAACCGCGCCCGTCATCTCGTACGCTGAGCTGCACTCGCCGCGCATCAAATACCAGATTGACAAAGATTCGTTGGGCCTGAGCATGTTTCACGGCATTGTTCATTGCTTCTTGTCCTATGCGCAGCAGATTGTCCTCCACCAATCGCGCCAACGGCCGGAAGGTGCCATTGACTTCAACCTGAGCCTGGATAGCAGTCTCATGCGTCAATCGCCGCGCGGTCTCACTTAAAGCAGCCGGCAGATCATTGTTTTCAAGAGCCGGCGACCGCAAATTCCAAACATAGCGGCGCGCTTCGGCGATACCATGACGAACTTGCCATCGAGCGCGATTCAGATGAGTTCTGGCAGCATCAGCCTCGGCCGGCATTGTGCGTGCGACCACTTCCAATTGCACGGAGATCGCCGACATCTCCTGAGCCAGATTGTCATGAATCTCGCGGGCGATGCGAGTTCGCTCAGCCAGTACGGCCCCAAATTGCGCTCGCATACCGCGCACGCGCAGTCGATATAGCAGCCACGCCAACATAGCCAGGCCAAGCGCGAAGACCGCGTAAAACCAATAGGTCTGATAGAAGTATGGTTTCAGGTAGAGAGCGAACGCGGCGCCCGTTTGATTCCAAACACCATCATTGTTACTGGCGATTACGCGGAACGTGTAAGCTCCGGGGCGCAGATTAGTGTAGTAAGCGATGCGACGCGTACCACTATCGATCCAGTCCTTGTCAAAGCCTTCCAACTTGTACTTAAACCTGACTCGCTCCGGGGCCACGAAACTCGGCGCCGTGTAGTAGAGATCAAAGCGTGTTGTGCCCGGTGGCAACTCAATGCGATCACCAGGCGCAATTGACTTATCATCGATGCGTATTTGCTCAATCACAACCGGCGGCGCCTGAGAATTTGTTTTTATTCTTTCCGGGTCGATCATCGCAACGCCTTTGATGGTCGGGAACCAGAGCCTGCCGTCACTACCTCTCCATCCGGCGGGGTCGCCGCCCCCGCTGCACTCGCGCGTCATCATGCCGTCTGCCGTACCGTAAGCAACCGGCGCGATTGAGGGAATCCTTCCCTGGGAAAACTCGTCGAGCTCTTTCTTGCTGATGTGAAAGATGCCTTTGCGACAACTCAACCAGAGGTTATTTCGGCCATCCTCCAGGATTCGATATACGACATCGTCAAGCAGGCCATTGCGCGTAGTGTAAGCGGTAAGCTGGCCGTCTTTCAGGCGATTCAAACCACCGCCATTTGTGCCGATCCACAGCGTACCTTCGGAGTCCTCATAGAGTGAGATGACTGCATCGTTCGAAAGACCGTCCTTAGTTGTAAACGTCGTAAACTCTTCATTCATGAACCTACTCAAGCCGCCGAACGTGCCGATCCACAAGTTTCCTTTGGTGTCTTCATAAAGTGTGGCGATGAGATCATTGGGGAGCCCGTCCACCTCAGTGAAGGTTCTGAAGACTCCGTCCTTCATTCGGGTCAAACCTCCGCGCGTGCCAATCCACAGATTGCCGCGACGATCCGCGCAGATCGATCTGACATCGTTGTTAGCCAAACCGTCGGCCGCAGTATAGATAGTAAACTTCCCTCTACTAAAACGATTCAATCCGTCAGGGGTCCCGGCCCAAAGATTTCCTGCACCGTCTCCGAACAGAGCCAGAACAACGTTGCTGGACAGTCCGTCGCGGGTGGTGTAAACGCTGATCTTGCCATCCTTCAGTAGATTCAAGCCGCCGCCGTCAGTCCCGATCCACGTATTGCCCTGGCGGTCTTCGTAGATCGATTTGACGAGATCGTTTGAGAGTCCGTTTCTCGCAGTGTAAGTCGTGAATTTTGTGTCTTTCAGGAGGTCGATTCCGCCGGACTCAGTCCCAATCCACAGGTTGCCCTCGAGGTCTTCGAGAAGGGAAAGGATGGTGCTGGTTGAGAGTGCTTCTCCAGCATTGAAACCAGTGAAACGGCCATCGCTGAAGCGACAAAGACCGCCAGCCGTTCCCACCAGGAGACCACCGTCGCGGCCCGCATGTAAGGAGATTATTCTGTCGTTTGGCAGACCATCTCTTGTTGTATAAGTTGTGAAGCGGCCGCGGCTGAATGACGTTAAGCCACCGAGAGAACCGAACCATAAGCGGCCATCCTGGTCCTGTTGGATTGCCCGGACACTGTTACTACCAAGTCCGTCGCGAACCGTGTAGTTCGTAAACGTACCATCCTTAACTCTTCCTACACCGTAAGGCGTGGCAATCCAAAGCGCACCGTCGGCATCTTCGAACAACGCCTGGATGCTGCCGCCGATCAGCCGCTCCTTTGTAGTGAAGGTGGTTAGCCCGCCACTTTTGAAGAGGCCCAAACCGGTAGCGGTGGCGACCCAGAGATTACCTTCCCGATCTTCATAGACGGCTTGGATGGTATCGCTGGGAAGCCCCTCATTAGTGGTGAACACTGTGAACTTACCATCCAGCATGCGCACCAGGCCTTCGGCTGTGCCGATCCACAGCGCTCCCTGCCGATCTGCCAGGAGAGTGCGAATGTAGTTGCTCTTGAGTTGCGGAGTATTCTGCTTATCGAAAACAGTAAATTTTACGCCGTCGAAACGAGCCAGACCCTCTTCAGTCCCGATCCAGATGTAGCCATCTCTCGTTTGCGCAATCGAGTGAACTGTGTTTTGCGGCAAACCGTTCTCAGTGAGCCACACTTCCTGGCTAAACTGCGAAAGGTCTCTCCGCGAATCGAGCGCGATAACAGTTTCACTGCCAGCCAGCAGCAGTAAAAAGGCAAGATTTAGACAACTGGATCGTCGCATTGATTCGATGGCATTGTCAGGTTAACCGGCTGAAGATGCAATATTACGAGCGCTGACCCCAGGCCGGAATTAACTCATCTTGAACAATCAGCATTTAAAGTGCGTATTCATCAGCCGGAGGTGATCATTTCTCAACAATTTCCCGGCGCGGTGTCGATCCAGGCACCCATTGTTCGACATAGTGGTGAAGGCACTCAACTCTTATGAAATTCGGTAAGTTAGTCTTGAAGAACATCCTGCGCAACAAGCGACGCACGTTGCTGACGATCTCCAGTCTGGTGGTTTCGCTGTTCCTGATCGTTACTCTCGCCACGATATTGACCGAATTTACACGCGGCAGCGAAGCATCCAATCCCTTGCGTCTAATCACTAGGCACGCCGTCTCGCTGGGTTTTACGTTACCCGTGTCCCAGCAGCAGCGAATTGCGACGGTCCCAGGAGTCAAGAGCGTGATGCCCTTCAGTTGGTTTGGTGGCATTTATAAAGACGAGAAAAACTTCTTCGCTAACTTCGCTGTCGATGCCACCAAGTTTCGAGAGGTCATGCCGGAACTAAAAATGTCTGACGCCGAGTGGCAGGCATTCATCAACGACAGGCAGGGTGCAATCGTTGGACAGAAGCTGGTGACATTGTATGGTTTCACCCCCGGCCAACGGGTGACGCTGCGAAGCCCAATTTATGACCGCACCGTGGAGTTCATTGTGCGCGGCGTTTGCACTGGTGGTGATGAAAAGACGCTTTTCTTTCACCACGACTATGTGAATGAATTGGTACCGGCATGGGCAAAGGATCAGGTAAGCACGTTCAGTATTCTGGCGAATTCGGCGGAAGATGTACCCCGTATCGCCCAGGCAGTCGATTCGATGTTTGTCAATACCGACGCGCCGACCAAGACGGAGAGTGAGCGCGATTTTGCAATCAGCTTTGAGACCATGATGGGCGGCGTCAAGCAATTCATGTATGGCATCATTGCGGCCATCACCTTTTCGCTGTTGCTCGTCATGGGGAATACGATGGCGATGACGGTGCGTGAGCGAACCAGGGAGGTCGGAATGCTCAAAGCCCTTGGTTTCCAGCGCCGAACCATTGCCGGGCTATTCGTAGGTGAGGCGCTGCTCGTAACCACCGTCGGCGCCCTAATCGGCATTGGCGGTGCGATGCTCATCTTCAGCTCAATCGACCTCAGCCTTTATATTCCAAACTTTCAATCGTTTGTCCCAACCCGGGGAACATTGTTGACTGCTTTTGTTGTCTCGATCTTCGTGGGCCTGGCCAGCGTAATCTATTCGGCCTACCGAGTTTCTGGTATGACGATCGCCGACGCTCTGCGTAGCACGGAATAATGCCACTACCGTTAAAATACAACTTTCGCAATATCACCGTGCGCAAGTCGAGCACGTTTGCCACCGCTTTTACGATTGGCTTAACCGTTGGTGTCTTCCTGATGGTGATGGCGCTCGCACGTGGGATTGATCTCACTTTAACCAGTAGCGGTGAGCCGCTGAATTTGATCGTTTTACGCGAGGGTAGCACCGCCGAGTTGAATAGCAGCGTATCGCGCGAAAACCTGAACAACCTGATCTACCTTGATGGAGTAGTGCGGGAAGGCGATCAGCCACTGGTTGCTCCGGAACTTCTGACGCTGATCTATAAAGCACGAAAGGGTATGAGTCAGGGATCTAATGTCACCATTCGTGGGGTCGGGCCGATGTCGAACAAACTACGGTCGGGTTTTAAGACGGTGGAAGGGCGCATGTTTCAACCGGGACCAGCGGAAGCGGTGGTGGCACGACGGATCGCTGATCGCTTCCAGGGTCTGAACGTGGGAGACAGATTCCGGATTCAGGCCACCGACTACACGGTAGTAGGTTTGTTTGAGGCGGGTGGCAAAGCGTTTGAGTCGGAGATCTGGGTCGATGTGAACTCGCTTGCAAGCGCGACGAAACGGGATGACTTCTCATCGGTGTTGATGCGCACGCAGAACCAGGCAGCATTAGCGTCGCTGTCGAAGCGAATTACGGACGATCAGCGGCTGCACTTAAAGGCAGTACCGGAACGCACTTTCTATGAAGATCAACAAGGTGCAGCCTCCGGCATTCTGAAGGGCCTTGCTGTGTTTATAGGATTTATTATGGCCGTCGGCGCTGGGTTTGCTGGAATGAACACGATGTATGCAGCAGTTGCCAGACGCACCAAAGAGATTGGCACGCTTCGGGTACTCGGCTTCCGGCGGCGCAGCATCCTTATTGCTTTTGTTCTGGAGTCGGTGGCAATCGCAGTCATCGGGGTGGCAATCGGGATCTTGCTGGCTTTGCCGTTGAACTTTGTCTCCACCGGCACGGCGAATTTTACGAACTTCAGTGAAATCGCTTTCAATTTTCGCGTCACTCCGGAGTTAATGCTTTGGGCTTTAATCTTTGGAGTTGGCATAGGCTTTTTGGGCTCGTTGCTGCCGTCAATTCGGGCTTCGCGATTCAAGATAGTGGACGCTCTTCGGGCGTCTTAGAAAGACCTCAACATCAGATTAATTCATGGCTATAAACCCCAAGACTGATGAAGACCAGGAGGATCTCAACAAGCGGCTCAGGAGCTTGAAGATTGATCGCGGACCCGCGCCCTCGGTAAACAACCGTTCGCCGAAGGTCTTGTTGTTGGCGCTATCGGCGCTGGTCGCTCTTGTGACTGTATCCGGCTATCTCTACTTTTCATCGGCGGCCAAGCCCATTTCCGTTGCCGAGGTCAAACTGGAAAGCAGCGGCAGCTCGCCCGGTAATACAGTCCTCGCTGCCTCCGGGTATGTCGTAGCACACCACAAGATCGCCGTGGGCGCGAAAGTGATGGGGCGGGTAGCCTGGATTGGGGTCGAAAAGGGTGACAGGGTGCAGCAGGGCCAGGTACTCGTTCGCCTCGAGGATAGCGAATTCCGCGCCCAGTCGAATCAGGCGCGCGCGAATCTGGCGGCGGCCCAGGCCCGGCTCGATCAATTGCGCACCGGTTCGCGCCCGCAGGAGAAATTGAAGGACAAAGCGGGAGTGTTGCAGGCGGAAGCAGCACTGAGAAATGCCGAAGCAGAATACGAACGGACCGAGAAACTATATCGAGGAGGCGTTTCTTCGAAAGCTGAACTCGATCGGGCAATTGCGCAACGGGATACTGCGCGCGCTTTGCTTGATGCCGCGCGTCAATCAAGCGCGATGACCGATATAGGACCACGCGTGGAAGAGATTCGTGCTGCGGAGGCACAAGTACGGCAGATGAAAGCTGCTCTCGATTATTCCGAGACTCAGCTCGCCGCCACAGAAATTAAGGCCCCGGTTTCCGGGACCGTGTTGCAGAGGATCGTGGAACGCGGTGAAATGGTGAGCCCCTCGGCCGTTGGGGAATCCGGCGCCCGCACATCAGTGGTTGCCCTGGCGGATCTAAACGATTTGCAAATCGAATTGGATATTAGTCAGGCGGACTTTGCGCGATTGAAGATGGGCCAACGGGCGGAGATCGTTCCCGAAGCCTTCCCGAACCTGAAATACACGGGCTTCATTGCTGAAATTGCTCCAGAAGCGAATCGCGCGAAGGCCACCGTGCAAGTGAAAGTCAAAGTGGACAACCCCGACGAACAGCTGCGTCCCGAGATGAATGCGCGCGTCAACTTTTTGGCCGATGAGCAACCCACGCAGGGTGCATCAGTCGCACGCGTGCTTGTTCCCAAAGCTGCGATCGTTCGCAGGGACGGCAGTGCTTTTGTTTTTGTAGTCAAAGGTAACAAGGTGGAACAGCGATCGGTGCGCCTTGGTGATGAGGCTGGCGATTTCTATTACGTCTTTGAGGGATTGAGCGGGGGCGAATCCACGGCGACGGCCGGAGCTGATAAGTTGCGCGATGGAGATCGTGTGAAGATTGGACAGTAGTTGAAGACCGAGGACCGAGGACCGAAGACCAAAGACCGAGGACCGATAGCATTTTATTGGAGAAAATTATGACGGGATCGATGGTGCGAGTTCGCAACGTGAGTAAGCGTTTTGCTCGAGATGGCTTTGAAGTGGTAGCGCTCGATCGCGTTGACCTCAATATCGAGCCGGGCGACTTTTTGGCGCTGATGGGTCCTAGTGGTTCCGGTAAATCGACGCTGCTGAACTTGCTTGCCGGAATCGATCGCTGCACGGAAGGAGAGGTCGATGTCCTGGGGACCGACCTGTCAAGGTTGAGCGAGAGCCAATTGGCCGCCTGGCGCAACAACCACATCGGATTCATCTTTCAGACTTTTAACCTGGTGCCGGTGCTGACGGCCTTTGAAAATGTCGAATTGCCATTGCTCCTGACTAAACTATCAAGAGCTGAGCGGCGCAAGAATGTTGAGACGGCGTTAGAATTAGTAGGTCTCGGCGACCGTATGCATCACCAGCCACGCCAGTTATCAGGGGGACAGGAACAGCGCGTGGCTATCGCCCGGGCAATTGTGACTGATCCTGATTTGATTCTCGCAGACGAGCCGACCGGCAATCTCGATGCGCGCGCGGGCGAAGAAATTCTTAACATATTGGCGACCCTCAACCGCGAATTGAAGAAGACAATCATAATGGTCACTCACGATCCGCACGCTGCAAGTTTTGCAACCCACGAGCGACATCTGGAAAAGGGTGTTTTGCTTGACGGCGTTGCCGCAGCATCAACCTAAGATCCAACTTCTGGGTTTCGAGAAGTAGTGAGAACGGCGCGTGTGTTTCGACTTCTTACGGTCACAGACCTTCAAGGCCTTCCACACTTTCTGAGGCGTCGATTGTATATATCTGACGTATACGACCTGAGGCGTATCCATTTTTTTCTCCTCCAGTGCTCTCTTGAGTTCAGCCTCATCGGACCGCATCTCGCTAAATCTGCGCATAGTTCAAATTGCATCAGCACCTCGGCAACGCCCCTCTCGACAGCTATCAGCTGAACAGGTACAATCGCACCCTCGACACCCCCCACAGACCCCGAAGACCAATTCAGTTACTTTTCACTGGTGGATCCGTCACATACCAGTTCAAGGAGGGTTTCTACTATGGTTGAGAAGTTCAAGTTGTTTCCATATCTGACTTTGACTGTGATTCTGGTTGGTGTCTTCTTCATGACTCCTCCGACAGGCGGCCAGGAGAGTGAAAGAGGGAAATGCGAGCAAGCCTGTACGCAGACATATCAGGCCTGCAGGCAGGCAGCAAATGCAAACCAGGCAGTCTGTAAAGCGGCCTTCGATCGTTGCAGGAAAGCCTGCAAAGATGTTAGGCCGCATGAGTCGCCGACCCCGACGCCTACCGTAACACCAACACCAACACCGACAGCAACTCCGACACCGACAGCAACTCCGACACCGACACCGACAGTAACTCCGACACCCACACCAACCCCGACACCCACACCAACCCCCACACCGACAGCAACTCCGACACCGACACCAACCCCGACACCGCCAGCAGGTGGGCCGGAGAGCGAGAGGGGGCAGTGCGAGCAAGACTGTGTGCAGACATATCAGGCTTGCCGTCAGGCAGCAAATGCAAACCGGGCAGCCTGTAAAGCGGCCTTCGATAGTTGCAGGGCAGCCTGCAAAGATGTTAGGCCGCACGAGTCGCCGACTCCGACGCCTACCGTAACACCAACTCCGACAACGAACCGATACTAGGGATCCTAGAGCTTTCAGTCGGTGATCCAGGGGCGGCGCGCTCAGGTGCTCGCCCCTGGCTTATCGACTACCGCCTTGGTGCGCCGTGATTGATGCGTCGCGATCTATCCGAAATAAGTCCACGCTGGACGTGCGCCTGATGGCTTTCTAACTTCTACAGTGCGATGAGCCTTGCGGTAACGACAGCGGTAACGACAGCGGTAACGACAGCGGTATTGACTTACTGGTTGATTAGCAATATAAGGATTTCACCCGACAACGATTTATTTTGCCACGGTGGCTATTCACCAGCCTCCAAAAAGTTTTGACAAACACTGCAAGAACCCCTGCAGTGTTGTTTTTGACCCCCCTGAGGCTTGCAAAAGGTCGCCGCGAACTCTTAATTCTCGACTGTTGAATTCCAGCAACAGGGATCGATTGAAATCAAAGAGCGTACCTTACTGGATGGATCTACACGCTTCGTTTTGAGATTGGGCGCTCTGGTCCGTTAGTCAATGAGCTAAAGGAGGACTGTATGCACGAGAAGAAAGGTATTGCACATTGCTACCTCTTAAACAGAATAGGTATAGCGGCAGGATTATTGCTGCTGCTTGCAAGCTGCCTTGGCGCGCTAGCTCAGCAAGTATCCAGCCCTGTGAATAACGAGGAGTTGACTTTGGCTAATTTGTTGAAACTCCCGGGGAAAGTGTTAGGCGAGGGGAGCAATACGCGCCCCGTCGGTCAGTTCAGGTTGCTGAAGTATCGCGTCGAGGAATTACATCTGCCACGCAGTATGAAGGTCGAGTTACACGGACAGAAGGTTGAGGTTGATAAGGCTTGGCGCGTCACTGTGATCGGAGGTCCTTTCCCGGTCCGCGCACTGCCCGCTGTGATCTGGATTGACGATCAGATTGTGGGCCACGGAGTGGAGAA
>JBKOZZ010000026.1:0-30417 GCA_046726155.1 Acidobacteriota bacterium | reverse complement strand
CGAAGCCATTGACGCCATCATCGACGGCGGCAAGGTCAATGTGTTCGCGCCAGCCGACCAGGCTCTAAGTGATCTTGCGTCGTTGGCAGATGAGCTGCGACTGCTGCCGCGCGAAAGTTTCAAATCACAACTGAAAGAGTCGCTGAGAAGGAGCAAAGAAATGACAACACAAGGTTCTAAAGCAAAAAAATCTCCGGAAACTTCACGGGCCGGCTACCAGACCATTATTCCTTACCTGACCGTCAAACGCGCGGAGCAATTAGTCGAATTTGTGAAACAAGTCTTTGGCGGTGTTGAAGTACTGCGTACGACCGGATCAGCGGGCGGGTTGCACGCCGAGGTTACCATTGGTGATTCCAGGCTGATGATCGGCGGCTACGAAAGCGTCGAAGAAAAACTCACGGCGCTCCATCTATACGTGCCGGACGCGGATGCGGTCTATCAACGCGCGCTGGAAGCAGGCGCGACGTCGTTGGAGGAGCCGGTGGATCAGGCTTATGGCGATCGCGAAGCAGGCGTAAAGGACACAAGCGGCAACGTCTGGTGGATTGCGACCCACAGGCTTGGTCCGGCAGGAACTTACATTCCCGAGGGCCTGCGTCCGGTGACACCCTTCCTGCATCCGATCGGCGCGCCAGCGCTGATCGAGTTTATGAAAAAAGCTTTTGACGCTGAAGAGATTTCACGCCATCAGTCTCCGGAAGGCGTTATCCATCACGCGACTGTGCGCATCGGTGATTCGATGATCGAGATGGGCGAGGCCCATGGTGAAGCCCTGCCGATGCCGCCGGCGTTATTCATGAACGTCGATAACCTGGAGGAGAGCTACCAGCGCGCGCTTCGTGCTGGAGCTACTTCATTGCAGGCGCCCACGGATCAAGATTACGGCCGCAGCGCCTGGGTGAAAGACGCCTGGGACAACATTTGGTACCTGGTCGCGCCGCTCCAAAAAGGATGAGGGATGAAGGATGAAGGATGAAGGATGAAGGTGAGGGAGGTGGGGCTTGAATGACACCAGCGAGCGGGGCAAGCCCACTTCCTGACCTGAGAGACCATCCCGTTGGGTCGGAGCTTCCGCCTTGAAAGCCTTCAATTAAGAATTAGCAACTCAAGTCTGATCAGCTCGAGGTCGGGAAGGTGGGATCGCCCCCGCTGCTTGACCAGGCATTCAGGTTGAAAGTTTTGGAATGTGCTTTACCGCCCGGGGATGTATGTCAGCCAGAAGTAAATTACCTGACCCACGCCAATGAAGAAGCCAATCACGGCGCCAAAGAGTTCGATTGTTTTCAGGTGATGCGCGGCGACAGAAAGCACCAGCTCCTCGAGTTTTTCCATCGGATAGTCTGACACTTTCTTACGGACCAGCCCGCCAACGTCAAACTCGGCAATCGCTGAAGGCAGCCGTTCGCGCGCGGCGGCAGTTATCCTCGTCACCAGGGCCCGGCTGGCGCGCTCCATCGAATGCGGCGAGACGTGATCGCCGAGACGGCCAATGGGAGCGATCAACAATCGTTCGATCTGCGAGCTCAGGATAAGGTTAATCGTTCTTGCAGTGTCATCGCGCGCCAATAGCCCTACCAGACTTCTGGTCAGAAAATGTTTGGCGCGCTCAGTCGCCTCCGGATCAATCTGCTGTAATGCCGAACCGAGCGTTTGCGGGCGAAACTGTTCCACTGCTTCACGGACGTAGGTAGAAACGGAGGCCGACAACTGTTCGCTCCGGGACAACTCCAGAATACGACTGGTGATCTGTTGTTTTATCGAGTCAAACTTCTCCGACTCGATCTGTCCCACCAGCACGTTCCAAGGCCGCGCCAGTACATTGTCGATAGTTGCATTCAAAAACGCTTCGGCTTCCAACTCGAATGCCGGCCCGCGCAGATATTCTTCGATGCGTCGCGGCAGCGTCTTATTTACCAATTCGTCAACTTCGCGATGGATACGCTCGCGGGAGATGAAAATCTTTTTAATGAGTGAAAGGTGCTCGTAATAGTCGTCAACCTCACGCTTAATAAGCGCGCCGATTTGTTTGCGAGTGTTCTTGCTGGTGGCGATGTCCGCCAGATGATGAACGATTGGCGGCAACTGGCTATCGATACGTTCTTTGATGAACGCTGTAGTCTCCGGCGTGAAGGTTTCGGCCAGCGTCTCGTTGCTGCGGGCCAGATCGTCGAGGCGTCCGGAAACAAATTTACCGATCTTTTCTTCGAAGCCTTCTTCGTTAACCAACCGTTCAAAGCGTTCCCGGATAAACTCCAGAATCCTGTTGAACTGATCCTCGTTGAGTGTGTCGCCCACGCGGCGTGTGAATAGTTCATCAATCTGGCGATCGACAAACGCTGCAATGGCTTCCGCCGTTTCTTCGCTCTTGAGCATCGCGGCGATGTATTCGGCCACACGATATTGCAGCTTCGAGATGCTGTCGAGAATGGGCGCCCGGGCCTGCGACGGAAGCGCGTCAATGAACGAAGGATAGACCCGGGCGAGCATATCTTTTGAGTAAACGCCGACGAAATCCTCCACCTTGCTTTGGAAAAAAGTCGTTTCAAACAGCGCGTCAAAGACAGTCTGCTGGGAGACCAACTCGTTGCCCACGGCACTGCCAATCGACTCGGCCAGCTTGGCCCGGTGCCGGGGGATCATGCCCTGGGGCCACACAGTCAGGCCAAACAGTTTCACCGGCTTGTAGGGATGAAACAGCATCCAAATTGCCAACCAGGCTGCACCATAGCCATGGATGGTGGCAATGACGATAATCGCGATGCTGATCAGGAGTTTGAAGGTAAAAGGATCCAAAACGAGTAAATCGTAAGCGAGTAAATGGTGAATAGTAAATCGTGAATAATAAAAACCACTAAATCGTGAATAGTAGGAGTAATTGGTGAATGGTGAATGGTAAATAGTGAATAGTGAATAGTGAATAGTGAACAGTGAAAACGCGTCAGCTAGCCTGCGCTGAGCATTCACCATTTACCATTTACCATTCACTATTTACCAACGGCGGGGATTTCGAGAGGATAACCGGCGCCGACCCAGGCGCTCGTGCCGCCGGCAACATTCAAGAGATTTGAGAAGCCATGCTGTTGGAGGATACTCGTGGCAGCGCTGGAACGATAACCGCCCGCGCAAATTACGGCGGTCGATTTCGTGGGATCAAGCCCGAGGTTTGCAAGGCCCTTTTGCAAACTTAACAACGGTGAGGACAGCGCGTCAGGTACGTGTCCGCTTTGATATTCGGGAGCACGACGCACATCGAGAATTTGCGGCGGCGTTGGCTGGGATATGAGTTGATGCAATTCATCGACGGTAATCTGCGGCACGGAAGCGACCTCAAACCCTGCGTCGCTCCACGCAGCGATTCCACCCCCGAGATATCCTTTCACACTTTCATGGCCGACGCGTGCCAGCCGCATAACCGCCTCGCGCGCTTTTTCTTCCGACTCGGCAACGATCACAATCGGAGTTCCCATCGAGATCAATGACGCAGCCCAAATCGCAAACTGGCCATTCAAACCTACGTTGATCGAGCCGGGTACGTGTCCGGCGCCAAACTCCGCCGCCGAACGCACGTCGAGCACGAGGTAGCGCAAACTGTTAGTTTGCGTCTTGGCGGTCAGGTCGCGGACTTGCTCGGGCGTTAAAGCGTCAAGACCCGATAGTTTCAAAGCTTCAGCCCCGCTACGATTGATCTCCGCATCCTTGGGAAAATAGGCGGGCGCTTCGGGCAGGTCGATAGTCATCATCCGCACAAACTCATCTTTGGCCATTGGTTGCAGGGCGTAGTTTGTCTTGCGCTGCTCGCCGATGGTTGAAGAAGTTTCCCGCGACATGTTGCGCCCACACATCGAGCCTGCGCCATGCGCCGGATAGACCTCGACGTCGTCTGCCAGCTTTAAAAGTTTGCCGTGCAGCGTGTCATACATCATGGCCGCCATCATCGGCGGCGTGTAGCCTTTTCCGCCTGCGAGATCGGGTCGGCCAACATCACCGACGAATAGTGTGTCGCCGGTCAAGACTTTTTGTGGCTGATCTGAAACCTCTGAATCAATGACTAGTACAGATATGCTTTCCGGCGTGTGACCCGGTGTTTCCAAAATGCGCAACGCGACTTTGCCGATTTTGATTTCCTCGCCGTCGTTGACCGCCCGGTGCGGAAAGGTCGCACCCGCTTCCTTGCCGAACACAATCTCCGCTCCGGTGCGGGCGGCGAGTTCGCGGTGGCCACTGACAAAATCAGCGTGCAGGTGAGTCTCTATCACATACTTTATTTTAAGTCCCTGCGCTTCGGCCTCATCAATGTACTGATCGACGTCGCGTTGCGGATCGACAACCGCCGCCTCGCCCTTGGAACCAATCAGGTAAGAAGCGTGGGCCAGACAGCCGAGATAGAATTGTTTGAAATACATAGCTCGTATTCCTGTGGGCAGCCCGTGCGCCTCTGTACGCAATCAGCGCGAAGTGCAAAACACTTACTTCCGTCTTCCCTTCGAATCGCCCTGATTCCTTTAACGCCGCGAGCGCCGATATGGTGACATCCCCGGGCGATGTTTTCAATCTGTAGCGTACTGGTCCTGTCCGAAATGCGCGGGAAGCCCAACTATTGACGCTGACGACATCACCATAATAAGTGATTGAGAGTTTCGTGCAACCATAACCCTTTGCGGAAACTTGTCGTTGACGATGACTGCGTCGCTTCCGACACTTTTCCGGAATACTCCCCAAGCGAAATTGCTGCATGCCCGTTGCTTGCGCAATGTCACCCACAACATGCGGAATAATTCGATTCCAAAAATGTATCACCGTTGGATAAGCAGTAAAAAGGCACGAAATCCAACCTGGCCCGCCCGGAACAATACTTGCCGAGATCGCTATCAAGAATTACTGAATCTACCGGGCCTCGGTCACTGACTGGTTGTCGCATTGCCAAAGGCGACGTGTGACCCCCGGTTTCCGCTGAGGCAACCTTCATGAAAGCCAACTACTTCAATGCCAACGAATCTAATGGAATTAAAAGACGGAGCTTTCTTAAGGTCGTGGGCGCAGGCGCGATAGGGACGCTGGCGTTCGACACGATCTCTACAAGGTTCGGACTTGGCTCCGTTGCGGCGCAATCGTCTCTGCTCAGCAAGTTCACCGAACAGTTACCGATCCCGCCGATGATCGATGCGCGGGCCGGCGGCAGTTTCAATCTCGCGATGGCTCCTGGCGTGCATTCGTTTCATAGTTCGCTGCCCGTAACGCCAACCTGGGGCTACGGTGGCGCGTCTTATCTCGGCCCAACGTTTCACACTATGCGCGGTGTGCCGATTGATCTGACCGCTACTAACTCGCTCGGTGCGCATCCCCTCGCCACTGTCATCGACACCAGCTTGAACGGGGCTCTGGAATCGGACAAGACAAATCCGCGAGTGTCGCTCCATCTACATGGTGGAAACACCGCGCCAGGCAGCGATGGTCACCCGGAAGCCACTTTCACTACAGGCGCAAATCGAACCTATCATTACCACAACGACCAGGAAGCGACGACGCTGTGGTATCACGATCATGCGATGGGAATCACCAGACTAAATGTGTATGCGGGGTTGGCTGGTTTCTACTTGCTGAGAGATCAGTTTGACACCGGTGAACCGGGTGGACCAATTGACCTGCCCGTGGGTCCTTTTGAGATTCCACTGGTGATTCAGGACAAAATGTTTAATTGGGATGGGACGCTCCGATATCCATTGGGAGAGTTTGGTTCAATATGGGCGCCGGAATTTTTCGGTGACGTCGCAACGGTCAACGGCAAGGTATGGCCAAATCTAAATGTCGACCGCGGACTCTACCGCTTCCGTATTCTCAACGGCTCTAACGCTCGCATTTACAGTTTCCGCCTCTCCAACGGGCATATGATGTTTCAGATTGGAGCCGAAGGCGGTTTACTAAATGCGCCAGTCGCTCTCAACCAATTGATTCTCGCTCCGGGCGAACGCGCGGATATGCTTATAGACTTTTCCGGACTTGCGACCGGGACAAAGATCATTCTCAAGAATGTTGCGCCGACGCCTTTTCCGGATGGTCCCCGTGCGGCCAGACGAGGGGGCATGCCGATCAGGGAAATAATGCAGTTTACAGTCGGCAGCGCCACTGGATTTGCGGGAACGATTCCAGCGGTTCTCAGAGCGACACCAATTCAGCCGTTGCCAGCTCCGGTGAGAGTTCGCAATCTGACGCTTGTAGAAATTGCTGATCCCGTAACTGAGTCTCCACTGACAGCGCTAGTTAACAATCTGCCGTATTCGACTGCTCACATAGAGATGCCTGTGGTCGATACGGTTGAGCAGTGGAATATCATCAACACGACCGGTGACACGCATCCCATCCACTTGCACTTGGTCCAGTTTCAGCTTCTCGGCCGTCAAAAATTTAACGTCGACGCCTTCATGGAGGCCAACTATTGGGAACTGCCTGACCCTGAAGCGGCCGGCTCTGGACCATGGCCGGCGCCATCGGCTGATGCTTTTACGCGAGGCTCTCTGAGAGGACCTGATCCGAATGAAATGGGATGGAAGGATACAATAAGAGCAAACCCTGGTGAGATAACTCGAGTTCGCGTGCCTTTCGGCGCAGCTGCGGCTACCGGCGTACCATTTGGCCAGTCATTCACCGGCGATTACGTGTTCCATTGCCACATCCTGGAGCATGAAGACAACGAGATGATGCTGCCCTACAGAGTGGTTAGCTCGTAGAAGTCATTTCGCGAAAGCGGACGAGTGAAAATAGCCCATCGATTCATCGGTGGAAGCAGATGCGAACTCAATAATGTCTCTCAACCCGCGGAGCGGGTGGCAGCATAAAGCCTGGGGCGTGAGACCCAGGAACGAGTTGGGTGGTATCCAAGCCCGCGAAGTGGGCGACAGCAGTTGTATCAACTGTATCGCTCATCGTATTCAATTCCATTCGCTTTCAGGAATTGAATGGGCTCATCGCGAAACGAGACTTTCCGATGATGTTCTTTCTGCCGCCCAATGTACTGTCGTACTTCTTGGACGTTGGACTAACTCACGGTGAAAGCCCCATAACCACGTTGCCAGCAAAAATCCTTCAGTGAAGGAAACACGTCGTGCATCCATCCAGTTGCGTTCGACTTCAGATCCCGCAGCACATCAGAAAGAGCACGGTCGGGCCGAAGCTTGGCCAGGAAATGAACGTGGTCTTCCGTACCATTGAGCTCGAGTGAGATCCCTCCAACTCCAGCAAACAGTAGTCAGTGGTAGTCAATGTTTTTGGATTTCGAGCTTAGCGGTCAGGTCAGCAGCGGTAGTCAGTGCGGTTAACCATCCAAATATGAGTAACAGCGAAGCAATCGCGCGAGGCCAGCGAATGATCACATGCCATTAGCCACTATTCCTTACTTCTCTTGTGGCTGCAACTTATAGAACTCACGCGCCGGCTTCAAGGGCCGCAGCATCCAGTAAGGTCGGCGCGTGCCGTCAGGTGAGAACTTTTCCGCCGGTCGCGTCATTGCCAGCCACTTCTTATAAACTTCGCGCGACTTCTGCGTGTCGACAAATACATCACCAGTGTTATCGCCGGGCTCGGCGCGTTTGACGCGCACCGCCTGGTGCCAGCAGTGCATTCCGGAAATCGGATCGGGATGGACCGGAAAAGTCATGTTCTGATGAACACCCACGTCGCCCCACCAGATGCGCAGCGTATCGGGATCGTTTGACTGGTAAGGCTCGGCGCCTTTTTCACGCTTAAGTCCCCACTCCGTGCCCTCATGATTCAGTTTCACGGTGGCCATCAACTGGCGTTGTCCCTGGGAACCATGCTCACTTAATTTCCAGCGGCCCATGTGGTGGCTACAGGCAACGATGCCGGGTCGAATGCCCTCGGTCACCCAGGCGCGCGCCACGTAGTAACCAATCTCAGTTTCGATGCGCAGGAGATCGCCGGTGCCCACGCCGAGTTTTGCCGCATGGTTCGTATGAATCCAAAGCGGATTTGTATGCGCGATTTCGTCGAGCCACTTGGCATTGGCGCTGCGCGTATGAATTTGCACCGGCAAACGAAACGTCGAGATCAGAATTGTTTGATCTTCTTCAAGGTTGTCGGGATGAACGTGGCTTTTGATGTATTTGGGAATGGCAAACTCGGGCCAGCCCCAGTCTGCCAACGTGCGCGAATAAAATTCCAGCCGGCCGCTGGGCGTCGGAAAGCCGCGCTTGATCTCGTTTCCGATTTTCACGCCGGCAAAACGCCGGCCATGATCGTCACCATCCGGGCTGGGAATTGGAACAACGTTGGCCGAAGCCGGCTTCCCTGCCCGGGTGAAAACGCGACCGCGCGCGTCTTCGTGAATGTCTTCGAGCTCTGCAGCGTCAACGGGTTCGTCGTATATTTTCCCGACCTTTTGCTTCACTTCCACGGCGCCGTAGCGACGCATGAATTCCAGCGGCGTCAGACCTTCCGCGGCCGCTTTCTCCGGCAACCCCGGAACCGAATTGTCGAAAATCCACTCGTAATATTCGTCAACGCTGAGACGAGTGCCGGGATTCTTCTTTGATTCCACATATTGGCGAATTCCCAGGCTACCGTCTCGATCAATTCTCCACGTAAGCTCCATCCAAAACTCGTTTTCTTCCCAAACCTCGCCGGGGTTTACTTGGCGAGTGTCGTCAATCGTTTCGCCCTCCCGCTGCCGATCCGCTTTCTTCACAGGCTGGCGAAACCCAAGCCACTGCGCATCATGCGTCTCATAGGAATGAATGTCGTGACGTTCTGAACCATGGCCCATCGGCAAAACGTAGTCAGCGAAATACGACGTTTCATTCCAGGTCGGTGTCAGCGCCACATAGCAACCAACCAGATCGGGATCAGTCAACATTTCGATCCAGGAGAAGCCGTCGGGATTGGTCCACACCGGGTTGTAAACGCGTGTGAAGTAAACGTCCAGCTTGCCCCGTCCGTCCTTCAAAAGATGCGGCAGCAGAAACGACATCTCATGCATGGATAGCGGATACTCGCGCGGCCATTGTGTTTCATTCCACATCCGTGGATGCGGCGGCGTGTAAATTGGCTTCGGCACAAACTTGTTCCACGCATTTGGAAAAACGCCGCCTTCCGTGGCCACCGCGCCCAACAGCGCATTCAACATGAATAGGGCGCGGGCTACGGCCCAGCCCCCGCTAACGCCCGATGAAACGCTGCGCCAGTTGTGACTGGAAAAGCGCGTGCCGGCCGTGGCGATTAGCTTGGCAATCTCTTCGATCGTCTTCGCGTCGACGCCCGATTCTTTCGCGGCGAAATCGAACGTGTATTCGGAGTAGAGTTGTTTCAGGATGCGCTCGAAGTTGGCGAAGGACGGCGGGGGCAAGCCCACCTTCCTGACCTGAGAGTCACCGGGCGAACCGCTATTGTTGGAATCTCTTTCGGTCGGTATGGGATCAAACTCGGAAGTGGAAAGTCGAAACTCGGAACTGCTCTCTAGAAACTCTTCCCAGTTCCACCAGCGACGCACGAACTCTCTATTGTAGAGATCGTTTTGAATGAGATAATTTGCGATCGCCAGCAGCATCGCGCCCTCCGAGCCGGGATACGGTGCGACCCAGTAGTCGGCATGCGTGGCGGTATGTGAAAGGCGCGTGTCGAAGACGATCAACTTAGCGCCGTTGGCTTTGCCATCAATGACGCGCTGCGCGTGGGGATTGAAATAGTGTCCCGACTCCAGATGCGCGCTGATGAGCAGGATGACCCTGGCATTGGCGTGATCGGGACTGGGCCGGTCGAGTCCCATCCATAGCTGATAACCTTCGCGACTGCCTGATGAACAGATATTGGTGTGCGAGTTGTGGCCGTCAACGCCCCAGGCGGCGAGAATTCTTTCTGTAAATCCATCCTCACCCGGGCGGCCGACGTGATACATGATCTCGTTGCGGCGATCCTCGACGATCGCTTTACGAATGCGCGCCGCAATATCATCAAGCGCTTCGTCCCAGGTGACGCGTTCCCACTTTCCCTGGCCGCGTTTGCCGGTGCGCTTGAGTGGATAAAGAATGCGATCCGGATCGTGAATTTGATTAAGCGTTGCCGGACCTTTCGCGCAGTTGCGGCCACGCGATCCCGGGTGTTCGGGGTTACCCTCAAACTTCTGCACCTCGCCGGTGATCTTATCGATGTAGGCGAGTAGGCCGCAGGCGGATTCACAGTTGAAGCAGGTAGTGGGAACGAGCGAGTAGTGGCGTTCCTTGCGTTGCGGCCACGCCTGCGAATCGAGTTCGGTCCAATTGTTCCAACGCTCCTTCGGCGGAAAGGCGGCGAGATGGCTGCGGCTCGGACCGGGATAGAAGGTCTCGCCGCGAGCTGCGGTATCTTCGCGGTTAGCGCTGACATGCTCTTCCGGTTCTTCGAAGCTCATAGCCCTAACCAACTGCGAAGAGAGTCGTCAACACGTTCGGCATCCGACAAAGTGATAGCCCCGACGCGTTTCCTAATCAAGCTTTGGTGAACTGTGTAAATGCCGCGCTTGACGGCCGAGGCAATGTTCAGGCCTGCGCCTTTCCAATCATCTAATACGAACTCACCAGCAAGGAGAGTATCCGTTTTGCTTGTGAGGGGAACGACGAAAATATCTTGAGACGTGTGCGGAGCGCCAATAATTATTGCCGGTCTAACCTTGGCATTAGAGCGATCGGAAAAGGGATACTGAATGAGAATGACATCACGCTTCGAGTAGCCGGGCATAGATGTCGTCCTCAGAATTGTCCCAGATGGCCTCAAGCGATGATTCGCTAGCACTCAACCAGAAGTCATCACCATTTGACAAGACGGTAATAAGAACTTGCGTGCCATCAGGTACGTCAAGCTTTTCCAGCAGCTCAATCCTTCCTTCATTAACTACAGCTCGAATTCGTTCTTGCATAATAACTTCGATTCCTCTCTGGCCCTGAGCTGATCGATTTTCCTAACAATTATGGCACTCAAGCCTCGGATCAGCTACGCCAGCGGCACCGATTGCCCGGCCTGCACGTAAGCATTCTCGTAAAGCATCATGCCAACTAAAGCCAGTGGCGCGACGGCTACGCCCAACGAGATGCTGACTACTCCAAAGAGGGCAAGCGCAGGAATCAGTCCGCCGGCAAACGACAGGACCGTTCCGACCCAGAAGTCGCCTTTGTAACGACCGCGCACCATCTCCCAAATGGCCAGGCGCGCGTGGGACGTTCCGTGCGTCAGCGAAACCTCGCCCCAAATCATCAGCAAGTGGAGCAGACTGGAAACCACCAATATCCAACGTAGATATTGAAGCTCAAGGCGAACGGTTTCGACCATGCCATTCATGCCCAAGACATCCGATTGCACTGTGCCTTCGAACAAGACGAAAGCAAGCATCAAAACGGTTGAACCCAGTAGCAACGCCTGCACCAGCAGGTGCGGCGGCAGCAGCGGGTTTTGCCACATGTCACGAGCCTTCGCTTGCGCGAAAAGATAAGCGGTGTAGACCGCCGTCAGAATAGACAGGGGGATTCCGGGAATCATCAACCAATTCTGAAGCGATTTCGACCCCAGCCAACTGCCGAGGAAATGTAGCGCGAGAACAACGGTGTATCCCGCAATGATGAAGGCGCCTTTCACTAACCAACTGCGCCATTGGGGCCGCGTGAAGATGAGATAGAAACGCTCCGGATGTTCGAGGTCCCAAATTAGCAGCCCGCCAGTGATCGCAAGAAATACCCCTGAAACAACCGGCGTGATCCACAACCACAACGGACTATTGGCGCTTAGAAAGCCAAACAAAACAAGCAAAGCAGCGACCAGGTAGACGCCGCTCGCGATACCTTTGGTCCAGGTGTAAAGACTGACTTTCCAGTCCCAGGGAATCGCATGCGCAACATCGTAGGAAAGCAACGCCGCTGCCGAACTATTGTTGAAGTTTGGATTGCCGGAAACCACCTGCGTCGAACCTTCCTGTTGTTCGCTCCACATGAACAGTCCGCCTGCGGGCCGGCGCGCGGCGAGCGGATCCAGGGTTGCCTGGTGCGCGCCCTTGTAGAAAAGTTTTGGCAGCGTATCTTTTTCGGGACGACGAACCGCGACCGCTTCGCGATTGACGATCTGTGAAACGTAAGAGTGCGTGTCGTTCAGGTCGCCAATTAGAATCGCCTGCGTCGGGCAGACGACCACGCACGCGGGCTCGAGTCCCACATCGATCCGGTGCGCACAGAAGTTACATTTCTCAGCCGAATGATCTTCGGGATTTATGAAGATGGCGTCGTAAGGGCACGCGGCCATGCAGGCCTTGCAGCCAATGCAAATCGATTTATCGAAATCAACTATGCCGTCAGCGCGTTTGAACATCGCGGTAGTGGGGCAGGCAGTAACACACGGCGCATGCGCGCATTGATTGCAGCGGGTCACCTGGTGCGCGCGGCGCGCTTGAGGAAAGATCCCTACATCGACATGCTTGACGTAGGTCCGCGTCACTGAGAGCGGGACAAGATTCTCTGACTTGCATGCCGTGGTACACGCGTGACAGCCAATGCAACGTGTCTGGTCGATGACCTTGGCCCACTTAACCGCGCGGTTTTGTGGTTCTTCGAGCATGCAAGCTCCGGTAAAACGGATTTTGGCGAGAGCGAACTATATCACGCAAACAACGGAAGAAAACATGGCCAATCATGGGTCAGCCGGGAAGAAATTCCTGGAAGCACTGATGCAGCATTGACAAATCAACATCAGCATAAGAAATTAACGTCAGGAATATTTGTTGGCTGTCTGTGAACGTTTTATCACGGCTCGTTTGAGGTTTATCTATGCGTCTTATTCTTTCATTGTTTGCGATTGCACTTCTTGGTGTTGGAATTCTGACCGCTTGCAATTCCGCCGAGTGGCGGAATGCGCGAACGTCGCCAGTCGCGCCGACGCCGGTCGCGGCACCGCCTCCGGCGGATGGCGCGCGCCGTGTAACCATTGCTGAACTGAGAGATATGTTGGACCGGGACGAGGCTGTGGTGGTTGACGTGCGCAATGAGGCTTCTTATAACGCCGGGCACATCAGAGGAGCGAAACTGATTCCGGAAGCGGAGGTCGTAAGCCACCTTGGTGAGCTTCCGAAGAATAAGTTAGTAGTTACCTATTGCTCTTGACCAAACGAACATACGTCCGCCCGTGCGGTGGTCGATCTGAAAGCAAAGGGTTTCGAAAATGCAGCGGCACTACTTGGTGGTTTTCAAGGGTGGCAGAACGCCGGTCTCCCTGTAGATACCAGCGCCACCAGGCAATAGCCAGTTAACCCGAAATGCACTGTTCCAACTGTGGATCCTACATTGCGCCCGGAGTCCGCTTTTGCTCCGGGTGTGGTTCACCTGCCAGCGATCCGGACGCTACTCGAATTGCGCGTGCCCACCGTGGCATTCCTGTGCGCCTGGATGAAGAAGACGACATCGCCATCGATGACGACGAGCTCGAGGAAGTCATATTTACAGTGCGGCCCACTTTGATCTTTATCAAGCTTGGCTATGCGCTGGCAGTAATCGGGGCAATTACGCTTGTTTTTCTGTTGGCCCTGATTCCGTTGCCACCTTACATTTCAATAGTGCTGGCACTTTCGCTGCTCTTGATTCCCGCCTATTACCACCTCAAACGAAACATGGTCCGGTATACGCTGACTGACTCAAAGATTGAAATCGATACCGGCCTCATAGCCCGCCACACGCGAAACATTCCTCTGGTTAAGATCCAGGACGTGACTGTTTCCGCCAGCATTCCGCAACGACTGCTCGGCTTCGGCGACCTGCTAATCGACAATGCCAGCGAGTTGGGCGGCACGACGGTACTGCATAACATCAACCATCCTCGCCGCCACGCCGACCTTCTTTTGCGCGAACTCCGACGCTGGCATTAAACTGCTAATCACTACCGCGCCTGCCAACTGCCAGGAAAACCGGAACATCCAAAGAACTTGGGGTTCTAAAGTGGGCGCCCGAGTTTCAAGAGGAGATGTGGTTGTTTTTCGTTAGACCCAAAACATTGTTAGCGGCCCTGTCGCTGTCGTTGCTCTCTTTCTTGCCCGCGGTAGGCCAAAACCCGCCAGGCGACGCTGCCGCCAAACTATTGCCAGACAGATTGGGAGACTACCGGGCGGTGAGTCCGGTGACTTCACGCAGCAATGAATTTCCGGAGAATGCCATTGAGCGGGCCGGAATCACATCTGCGGCCGGTCGCAACTATGTCGCAAAAGATGGCCGGCGTGTTTCGGTTACGTTGGTCACCACCGTTTCCGACTCCGGGGCTTACGCACTCCTCACGCAAGCAAAGCGGCGAGCGGAAGATGAGGGAAACGAACACCTAATTGCTAATGCTGGTATCGGTACGTCGAGTTTTTCGCTTTGGAATGAATTTGGCAACAACATATCTTTTTTCAAAGGACGTGTATACGCGTCGCTTCGCGACGAGGGAAAGACACGGGAGGAACAGCCACTGGCGAACTTCGGCAACACGCTGGCAGACACGCTAGACAAAGGCGCAGGCGAAATCCCTGTTCTGGTGAAGCATCTGCCCGACTGGCAGAATGCGGAATCGGGAGTCCTATACGCGATTAATCAAGACACGTTAAGAAATGCATTTAGCAATCAATCCATCCTGGATGTTGTCAGTTTCACGGGTGGAGCGGAAGCCGTTGTTGCCAATTATGGCGCGCAAAAATTAGTCGTGGTCGAATTCAACACAGCATCGCTCGCAACGGACAATGACCAGCGCATTACAGCCAGACTTCAGGAGCTGCGTGCTGGGGGACAACCCGTACCCACAGCCTATCGTCGAATCGGCAATTATGCGGTGTTTGTTTTTGCCGCACCCAGTCAGGAAGCAGCCAACCAACTGATTGACCAGGTTAAGTATCAGCAGGTGGTGCAATGGCTGGGCGAGAATCCCTTTGCTTACGAGCAAGCGACGCGTGAATTTACTGAGACGACGCTGGGAGTTTTTGTCGCCGTGGTTGAAGCCTCAGGATTAGCGCTTATGAGCTGTCTCGCTGTTGGCGGGTTCTTTGGCGCCTTGTTGTTTAGTCTCCGGCGAGCCCAGCAACGGGCGAAGGAGGCATATTCAGATTCCGACGCGATGCTTCGACTTAACCTGGATGATTTGACTCCGGAGAGCGATCCGGCCCGCCTGCTCGGCCGTGGCCACTAGCAAAATGTCCGACAAACTAAGTTTGCCGGACATCCTCATAAAAACTAATGCGGGCTGCTGATCTTCCTGGGAGGCTCCCCCAAGCCCCTTCAGGACGGCGATCAGCAGCCTCGCAATGATTGCCCGCAATTGCGTACAAGCGTTAACTCCGTTCCCCCGAAAGAGCCACCGCCTGTTTTTCAAACCGTGAGAGGACGCCTCCCCCAAAGCTTCCACTCACCGCAATGTTGAGCCTGACCCGATTTACCCTTTATCTACCCTTCTTGTTCAAATTTGTCTTTGGCAATGAGCGTGCCAATTTTCTGAAAAGCATAAGCCAAGTCCACTTGCCTTGGATTTTCTTAGAGAATTCACCTGCAGTTCGGTGGGCCTGTAATGTTGCGGGGCGTCAACCCTGTTCGAGTCCGTACATCTTCAATACATCCGGCCCGATACCGCGAACGATAATCGCTCGTTGCAGCGGGCCGGAAGCGTCGCCATCCAACGTTCATATTTCGCGCTTCGCGCTCAGTTGCGGGCGGGACGCCCACGCTCCCGGCAAATCAACGTCGGCAGGCTTCCTTCTTATTTGGATTACCCGGACAAGATGGGCTGTCTTAGGGAAGAGCCTTGAGCAATTCATCTATCTCCTCACGCGTGTTGTAAAGATGAGGGGAGATACGCAGCCGATCTCCACGGGGCGCGGTAATGATATTTCTTCTTTTCAGATGCGCGTAAAGGTCCATTGAACTGAATCCAGCGAGATTGCGAATACAAACAATTTGAGACTTCTCTCCCGCACGCCGGGAACTGACCACCTCATACTGTGTGTTTCGCAGCCCTTCGCACAGGTGATCCGTCAGGCTTTCGAGATGAGTCGTAATCGGACGAATTCCAATTTCCTGTATGAGCTTCAAGCTCGCTTCCAAACCATGGATGAGAGCGACTGGGGCAGTTCCTGTTTCCCATGCCAATGTTCCCTTGTTCCAACCCTGCTCAAAGTTTCTGTAGTCTTCCGGATTGGGAACGCTCGTCCAGCCCACGAGCGTTGGCTGAATACGTTCGCGGGCGCGCCCGGAGAGATAAAGCAGTCCCACCCCTTCCGGAGTCAACAGCCATTTATGACAAGCTGCAGCAGCCACGTCTACCAGCTCCGATTCGACGTCTATAGGAACCACTCCCAAGGCCTGAATCACATCCACCACCAGCAGTGCGTCATGAGCACGAGCGGCGCGTCCGATGCGCTCGAGATCCGCGCGAAAGCCGGAAGCGAACTGGATTTGACTGATGGCAACGACGCGGGTCTTGTCGTCAATCAGCCCATTTAACTCATCGAGATCAATTCGACCATCGCGCTCTTCGCACCGGCGCACTTCCACGCCAAAAGCGTCGCGAACCCGCAGCCACGGATAGACGTTGGCAGGAAACTCATGACGAAAAGTCACGAGGTTGTCCCCCGGGTGCCAGTCAAGGCCGTTGGCAACGGTCGAGAGGCCGTCGGAAGTATTTCGCGTAAACGCGACTTGCTCCGAACGCGCCCCAATCATGCCCGCAACCAGCCGACGCGCGTTTTCTTTAACTGCAAGCCAGTTACGAAAGTTTACGGACCCATTCTCAGAAACGTCTGCCAGTTGCGACTCGACTGCTTTGATTGTTGGAATTGGTGGCGGAGAGACAGCTGCGTGGTTGAAATAGATAGCGCGCTCCGTCACCGGAAAGAGCGCCCGCAGGGATTCGTTCATAAGGTTCGGCGTGTTCCCTGGCTCGTTTTGAGCACCAGGAATCAAGGAGCAAAGGGACGACCGTAGAATTCCTTGTACAACCAGCCAAGGACCCTTGCTTCAGCGGTGCAGAGCGTTTCGAGCCAGCAATTGATCAGGAAATCGCGACGCCCGCGCACGGAGGGAATTTTTTCGGCCTCTTTAACGACCGAGCCGCCGCTACTAAGGTCGAGTTTGTAAGCTTCGGCGGCCGCCTCATTGGCGTTCGATGCCGAATCGAGAGCGTTAAGAAGCTGGCTGAGCCAGGAGTGGAGCGCGCGTTCGGAGTTATGCTCGGCCAGTGCCTGGATTATCCCAATTGCAAGCCGGTCCTCGGCCTGCTTGAAATCAAAAACAGCTTCGCCTGTCTCCCGGCTCTGTTGTTGTTTCCACTGAAAAACTTCCTCGACGTTGCGGTGCTTGATAATTGCTACGCGTTGGTCGAAATCAAGAAACCACTGAATAACCTCGGGAACCGAGTCAAGATCCACATTTCCTGCCGCATCCCGTCGTAAGGGTGGCAGGTTAAGCGCGGCCTCTTCCTGACCAGCAGCGCCGCTTTCGCCGTTATTTGAATTTGGTTGTGAAATACCAGTGTTCCCCATAGGTGAAACCTTTCAGTTACTGGCGCGATTCAACTTAAACTCGGGAGTTACTTCTCCCACCACGTCACCCCGCCGGTTGCGCACCGGGAAAAAGGCATAGCGCGACATAGCTTCCAACGACTCACCCGCTAGTATGTCGAGCTGCCTTAAGGACTCGATCACTACTGTCGGACGTGCGCGGTGATCATCCCCATCTTCAATTTTGAGAGCGAGCCCTAAGCCGCGAGGCCAGTCTTCACAAGGAAAAATGCCAACCGTGTAGACACCCTCAGCGCCCACTTTTGAAACCAGCCGGCCTTTTGCGGCGCGCATGATTTCGGTGTCGAGGCGGTCGGAAGTTCCGCCTACGAGCTCGGGATAGGTGGTCATCGCCGAAACGATTCGCGCGCAAGCTTTTCTGGTCTGGTCATCAAACTCGGCGGGCGGAGAAGCAAGCCGGGCGTACATCAATGCCATTGCCTTGACCGTAATTCCAAAAACCGGAACGCCACAACCATCCGTCCCAACCGCAATGTCTTCAATCGCGATTCCTGAAAATTCGGAGATGGTTTTGCCTATCGCCAGTTGGACAGGGTTGGTGGGCTCGTCGTAAGTTTCGATTGGCGCGCCCAGATGGAGCGCAAGGGCGAGCATGCCGGCGTGTTTCCCGGAGCAGTTGTTTTGTAAGACGTTTGGCTCTTCACCTTTTTCACGCAGCCGGCGAGAAACTTCAGGGCTAAAAGGTTCATGTATGCCACACTTTAACCTTTCCGGTCCTAGCCCAATCTTCTTGAGCATCGCCGCAGCAACTTCGGTATGAATAGGTTCGCCGCTGTGCGAACCGCAGGCGAGCGCAATCTCTCTCTCGCTAAAGCCGAAGCGATCGGCAGCGCCGGAAGCGACCAGTGGAATCGCCTGATGTGGTTTGGCTGAAGAACGCAGATAAGTCACTGTTTCGGGGACACCGAGATAAGCGTCAATCGTGCCGTCGGGTTCGACCGCGACAACGTGGCCACGATGCCGCGACTCAGTGATGCCCCCGCGCGTTACCTCAACCAGAGGCTCAGGAGCTGGAATCTCCTGGTTGTTCTCAGACGGCTGCCTGGAAACCTGCATTGGTAGTCTGAAAACCTCGCGCGCTAATGAAATGGATTTAACCCGATGATGTTACCACGGACGGTCCGACAAACTTCAGGAACCTCTGATCAAGTGGGCCGTTCGTACTCTTCTACTACCTTTCAATCCTGCAGTTAACGAAGCAGCGGGGGCAAACCAACAGTTTGCGCCACATAGATCGACAAAACTTAAATTTTTAGGACATAAAAAAAGAGGCAGAAGGTTAGCCCTTCTGCCCGTGTCTTTCGCCAGAACTGTCTGGTTATCCTTTACCGGTTCGCTTCGAGCGCCGTGCGCCGTAACTCAGCACAGTCAGCTTCACGGTTCGCCTTCCAAAACGCATCGCCTCGCTCGCGCTGGGGGTCCAAATGTCTATCCGCCGTCCGCGGATTGATCCACCCGTGTCGGCCACGAGGTATTCGCCCGTATATCCCGGGTGTTCAAGCTTTACCCGGGAACCCAGCGGCAAAACTGATGGGTCTGCCGCAATAAGACCGCGGCTTACTATTCTGCCACTGGCGGTCCTGCCCCTGAGACTGTAGGCCGTAGCAATATATGGCAAAGCTGGGATAAGCGGTTTCGCCTGTTCAGTCATACCATTCCCCGTGTCTGGGGCAGTATTCGGAAGCGAATTGTCTGCTTTGCCGGCCGTGCCGGCTGGATCCTCTTTCGATTCTTCTTTTTGTGACTGAAGCTCGAAGAAGGGCGTTTCAGCTATGGAGGTTTTTGGCGAGAAAACTATCAGACCTGTTAGAAGCACAAATGCAATGATTGCGCTTCTTCTAATAAGTGATTTCATGTCGGGTCTCCTGTCCGAGGTGGATTATCTTCCAGCGCTCTGCGCGAGTCCGTTCTTTCCTATGACTCGACCTCCGGCTCAAGGAGTGAGAGCAACGTCAGCCGGAGTTGGGGGCTTGCATCCTTGATGCATGCGCTGAAAACCCAAGTGTGCGACCAAAACAAAAACAAGCGAGTGTCAACCCCGCTTGTTTTCGTGTTGTTCGGGAAGGAGGCTAGCACCAGGCTGGGACGGTGTCCAGCCGCGGAGCCACCAAAAAGTCATGGAAAAACCATTGCTTTGGACTAAGTATTGAAATATTTAGAGTTATAAAATGTTATATTTGAGCTGAGATGTCTCAATCAGGTCAAAATCCCGTTCGTTGGAGGCTCGGTGAGTAACGGGAACGGGGCTCCAGGTAGGCAGGGCTACAGTGTGAGAAAGTTCTTCAGAACCGTCTCTCCGGCGGGATGTTCTTCGTTGAAGAGTTCCGGGTGAAATTGCACACCAAACAGAGGACGCTCGGTGTGTTCCATTGCCTGAATGGCACAGGTCGCGTTAGACGCGGTGCGCCGGAACCCTTTGGGCAACTCCTTCACCTCGTCAAAGTGGGAATGCCAGACAGTTATTTCCCGTGGTAGGTCCTTGAAAATGCCCTCGCCCGTAGTCTCGACGGAAAAGTAACCACGTTCGCGCTTGGCGCCCTCATAACCCTCGCCCGGCTCAAGCCTGCTCATCAAACCGATGGGCGCGCCAAAAGCCAGAGCCATTTGCTGATGCCCCCCGCAAACTCCGAGCACCGGTTGCGGCGCTTTTCTGATTACTTCAAATACCCCGGCCAGGGATCCCGGCGAATATCTGTCCCATGGATGGCTCTGGCCGCTGAGAATAATATGGGAAGGTCGAAGGGCCTTAACGCGTTTCAGAGAAACAACGTGGAATGGCTCAGTAAGGATCTCCACCCCATCCCGAACGCGACCCAGGACTGCTCTCAGCTCGCGAGGGCTGGCTCCCTGACCGTCGAGCGTGTTGTCGATGAGATAAATCAGGGAATCAGTATTCACCGGCCAATACCTTCTGCCTCCTGCCAATCGGCCGCTTTCGTGCCCAGGCAGTAAAGGTTTCCATTGAAAGCTCCTACATAGATGCGACCGCCGAGTACAGCGGGGGTGGAATTCAGGTTCTCGCCAATCTTTAGTTCGCCAATATGTTTGCCGTCTTCAACCGAAAGCATATACAGCCATCCGGCTTTGTCCCCAAACACCAGACGGCCGTCAATTACGGGCGAACTGCCCCAGATGGGCGCGCGTACCAGGTGTTGCCAAACAACTTCACCTTTGTCGGCGGTAAGGCAGTACATAAAGCCGTTGTTGGAGCCAATGTAAATTCTGTCCTTAAACACGACGGGGCTGGCCCAAAAACCGCTTCGCTCTTTGTACTTCCTGCTCAAACCACCTTCAGCCTTGAATTTCCAAACCTGCTCTCCGTTCGACTCATGAAAACAATAAACGAAACCATCCTCAGCCGCCGTATAGACAAAGCCACCAACGACCGATGGCGTTGAGTCAGTGTCGGCGCCGATACGCGCCTTCCAGACTGTTGAGCCATCATTCATATTAAGACAATAAAGATCACCTTGTTCCGTGCCGACGTAGAAGCGTCCGCGCGCTGCTGCGAAGCTACCCTCCATGGAACCAAGTCGTTCGGTCTTATAGATGAGTGAACCATCTTTCAAACCTAGGCAATAGAAGAAACCATCTTCGCCGCCGAAGTAAACTCGCTCATCAATCACAGCTGAGGAACAGTCCACTTCAAAGCCAGTCTCATAATCCCAGATCAAGGTGCCATCGTGTGCGTTGAGGCAATAGACGTGGTGGTCTAGTCCGCTGGCTATGATCCGGTTGCCTGCGATTGTTGGCGTCGCCTTGAAACTATCCTTGCCCTGGAATTTCCAGATAACGCTGCCATCGCCGCGGTTGAGGCAATAGATATTGCCGTCGGCTGAAGGAAAGTAGACGTGTTCACGATCAACCGAGGGCTGGCCCGGCCAGGAGGTACCTCCCCACAAATCCTTGTGCAGGCGGCCCTTGATGAAGCTGGTTTCGAGTTGCCAAACGATCTCAAGCGGCCCAGGCCCCCAGGGCCCCGTGCCATAAAAACTACGCGCTGGATTGCCAAGCCAATTGGGGAGGCTAGTGGGTGCCGCTTTTGGCTGGACTTTCGACTCCGCTATAGTTTCTTTGACAAACTTGCCGCTGCAGGCACTGAGCGATAATAAAGACGCCAGACACGGAAACAACAGCAGGCCGGTGAGACAGCGAAGCCGTAAGGGAGAGAGTTTTCTAGCAGGAGAGTTCATCGGGGGCTGAGAAATAAGGCAAACTGTTCTTGCGAGGGCTTGGTTGCCACCCAGTTGAGAGGCCACCAGATCGCAGTCTGACAGACTGCGTTAGGAATCTAGGCTGAGCTAAGCTGGACCGTCTCCGGTTAACCAGTCACCAGCATAAATTACTTCAGCAGTGCCGGTTATGACAACCTCGCCGCCATCTACTTCACTGCGCCAGCGGATTTTTGCCTTGCCGCCGGGCATCAATACATTTACAAGTCTTTCAGTTTCGCTCTTAATCATGGCGGCGACCGCCGCGGCGCAGGAACAAGTACCTGAAGCTTCCGTTTCGCCGACGCCCCGCTCCCAGATTCGCAGCTCAATTGCATTGCGATCAATGACTCGAACGAAAACCACGTTTGTCCGATCGGGAAACTGTTTGTGAATCTCAATGGTGCGACCGATCCGGCGCCAATCCAGGGCTTTAAAGTCTTCGACAAAAATGCAGCAGTTTGGGTTTCCCATTTGCAACGCCGTGACGCGAAAGATTTCATCATCGACCTTGAGTTCATAGTCGATGACTTTCTCCAGCGGTTCTTCGGTGATCATGGGAATCGAGGCGGAGTCAAACTTTGGTTGGCCGAGCTCCGAATCAAACACATATCTGCCCGGATCGCTTTGCTCTCGCAGCGTATAGAGCTTGATGCCCGCGCGAGTGCTCAAACGAAGCTCTCCTGCCTGCCAAATTCTTTTGTAGTAGAGATAAGCAGCAGCGCATCTGGTGCCGTTACCTGATAGCGATGCTTCGCTGCCGTCGGGGTTGAAGATACGCACATGAAAATCAGCATCTTCCGATGGACCTACGACCGCGATGCCGTCCGCGCCGGCGCCGTAATGTCGATTGCAGATGCGACGCGCAAATTCTCCCAGCTGTTCCGTCGCGGTGATTTCAGCGACGGCGAGATCTCCCGCCTCGATAACGATATAGTCGTTACCGAACCCATGAAACTTGATGAACTTTGGAGGCATTGCAGTTTTATGTAATGCAGGCTGTTAGTTCGCGGTAGAAGTTGAGAGTTCACGCTTTAGCTTGTCTTGTGCCCAGCAGCAGCCTAAAGGCTGAACTCTAAACTTCTTACTGCACCTTAACGGGTAACAGTTACGATCTGCCTGCAAATGACGCCAACAGCACGGTAATCGGATCAATACAGACAGCGCGCGGCTCTATGTCTGCGGGAAAGTTATTGACCATTATTGAGAACACCAGGTTTTCGCCGGCTGCCGTTGTCAGGTAACCCGACAAACTTGCCGCTGAACTCAAGCTCCCGGTCTTTGCACGCACATTGTTTTCAGCGGCAGTGCCTTTGAAACGATTTCGTAGCGTGCCGTCAACGCCGGCAATCGGCAGTGCACTGCGAAAGACGGAGGCGTAACGATGTCGATGCATGTAGGTAAGTAACTGGAGAGTTGCTTCAGCCGTAACCATGTCATTGCGCGACAGGCCGGAGCCGTCACTCAATATCACTGATGAAGGAGCGAGCCCCGCCTCCCGCAGGAACGTTTTCACTACGTCAATACCCGCAGTTTCACTGGTGCGATCAGGACTTGCTGAAGTTGATTGCTGCAGAACTGCCGTACCCAGCGTACGCAAAATGAGCTCGGTATAAAGGTTCTGGCTTGGCTTTAAGGTTTGTGCCGCGATGACACCTAGCGGAACAGATTGCATACTCGCAATTTCTACGGGCGACACCGGGACATTGAGGGCCACCAGGTGGAGCGGTGGTCTCGCAACTGTGCCACCACTCCAACGAGCAGCGACCGTGCGCGTCTTTCCCTTAATAGTCACGCCGCGCTGGGCAAGCGACGCGCGCAGTAGGTAGGCAAACAAAAGCGCGGGATGAGAGATGCCGACACCCGCCGAATAACCTCTATCATCAAGCGCAATAGAACCCGTAATCTCCATCCGATCTGACGCCAGTTCGCGGTAGACTGTGATGTCTCGTTTAGTTCCTCTTGCAGCAGTTACTACCTTGTTAACAATAGTCAGCAAGGGATCGGGTGGTCCGGTAATTATCACAGCTGGACTCCCAACCTCTGCCCCCGGCTTAACCGATAAATCAAGCGCATTGTCGTTAACGGTCAGCGCGCTAACTTCTGCGCCATACCACCATTGCAGATCTTCCCATTCCCAACCTGCGCCATACTGCGGACCGGTGAAATATGTTTCATCGCCGACCAAATCGCCTTCGATGCGCTTGACGCCCGCGGCGGCGATGCGTGCAGCAAGATCGTCAATCCCTTTGAAGTAGTTGCCGCTGTTAAAGCGCGCAGCGATCGATGGATCGCCGCGACCATAGATCGTCAAATCACCACGGATAACTCCATTAGAATCCGGTTTGGCGGGCGCGTAGACGGAAGTGACAAAATGATAGTCGGGCGACAGTCGATCGAGCGCCGCCGCCACCGTATACAGTTTCATATTCGACGCCGGCCGCAGCAGCTTCTCTGCATTTTGTTCGAATAAAACTTCGCCGGTCTCCAGCGACATCACTTTGATCCCTACCATTGCCGGCGCCAACTCCGGCTTTCGCAATACGCCAGAGATTCTGGCTTGCAACTCAGCGAGCGAGCGCGTGGTCGAGAATACCCTGACCTGGGCAACATCCGGTGTTGGCGAGGGCGAAGCCTGGGGAACGTCGGTGATAACGCTGCGACTCGGATTAGGTGACGCCGTTGGGACCGGACTGGGAGTCGGAGTTGCTTGTACGATCGGCGGCGTTGCTACGCGGCGTTCGCGTTGTGGCTGCTGCTGGGCGCCGCTTGCCAGACTGGTGGTTTGGATCAGGGAAAAAAGCAGGAGAAAGTTGACAAAGTTGGAAAAGATGAATGCCCGAGGTTTTTTAAACATGTCTGGTGTGGTGTTTCTACGCGAGCCTAACTGGTTGGTGCAGCCTTAAGTCCCTGCGCTGCGTGACTGGCCCGGACTCTCGATATCAAATTCTGAAACTGCTCGTCGCCTCTCAGCGAGGTCCAATTCGGATCGTTTTCAAAACAAAGATAATTTTCATTTCCCAGAGCAATGGCGCGTTCCAACCATTCGAGAGCTTCTGCGCGCATTCCTTCCAGCGCGTAAACCGACGCGACCGAATACGCGATGTCTGCATCAACTTCCGCGTTTCTAACAACGGAGCTGGTCAATTGGGCGAGAGCCTCGTCATGTTTGCCCTGGGCGCTCAAAAACATTGCCAGGAAAGGTCGAATGCCATGCATATTCGGATGTTGCGCGACCACTTGCTGCATCATCTCGGCGGCAGCGTCAGTCTTGCCCGTGTAATATAGAGAGAGCGCACGAAAAGTTTTGACCAGCGGATTGTCGGGGTCGCCAGCCTGATCCAACTGTCGCGAGGTCTCTTCAAAGTTTCCCATGTACATATAAACCAGCGCTCGATTGTAGCTCGCCACCACGTGCGCTGCCGGATCCAGGCGCATCAGCCGGTCGTAACTTCGAAGGGCGCGCCCATATTGGCCGTCAAGCCGGTGCAGCGTGGCTTTGACAAAGTGGACGACTGGCTCGTCTGGAGCCTCACGACGGGCGCGCGCAACCTCTTCACGCGCCTTCGCCTTTTCGCCGCGCCAGAGATAGACAAACACCATCAGCATGCGCGCTTCAATCAACTTCGGATCAATGGCCAGTGCCTTAGCAAAAGCCACTTCGGCCCGTTCATAGTCCTCGGCTCCGCCAAAACCTTTGAAAACCCGATTGACGTACGAAGCTCCGAGACCGTCAAGAGCCAGCGCAAAGTTGGGATCGAGTTCAATCGCTCGCTGAAAATGTTCGATGGCCGCGTCGCAATCTTCGGGAGCGACGGTACGGAAAATGAAACGCGCAAACAGATCGCGCCCGCGCAGGTATTGCTCATAGGCGGCCGCGTTTTGCGTAGACGGTTTCGCGATGCCGTCCTGTTCGGCAGGACTAAGCTCAAGACGCAAGCCTTCCACAATGCGTTGGGCAATTGTGTCCTGCACCGCGATTATGTCCGCGGCAGAGGTGTCTATGCGATCGCTCCATAGTATATCGCCTGAGGCCACGTCTAATAGTTGTGCCGTTACGCGAAATCGCTCGCCGGCGTGAATAAACCCGGCGGTCAAAACTGCATTCACGCGCAGTTCGTGACCAATGTCGCGCGGGTCCATTTGTCCTCTCTGGTATTTCGCAATAACCGAAGATGGTCTCACGGCCAGCGAACGCACCCGCGCGAGTTCTGTTATCACGGCGTCGGCAAGCGAAAACTCGTAAAAGCTCGAGGCCGGATCGTTGCTCAGGTTGCGGAAACAAAGAACGGCCAGACTCTTCTTTTCAGGGTCGGCGATGGTCGTGAAAGGAGTCTCATGAATGGTGGGCTTTGTCGGCGTGCCCATCCCCGGGGCCGAAGTCGACTCCGATTTGGTCTTACCCTTGAGCCATCTCATGGCCCTGGATACCGGACTCGCGCCTGCTAAATGTCGCGCCGGTTCCGGCACCACACTTGTAAACGTTCGGCCCGTGGTTTCCGACGTTGAGACGTTCTGCAATACCGAGCGCAGGTCGTCGCGCAACTCCTCCATCTTCTGATAACGATCTCGGGGCTCCTTGGCGATACAGCGATCGAGAATTTGCTGCAACCGCGCCGGGATAGGTTCCTTGCGAAGTTCCGCGATGGGTCGCGGTGCATCGTGAAGCACCGCATGTCGCACGTCTATGGTCGTCTTGCCGCGAAAAGGCCAGGTGCCGGTGAGCATCTCGTAAAGCAATACGCCGGTGGAAAAAATGTCAGCCCGCTTGTCGACCCGATCGCCACGGGCCTGTTCCGGCGCGGCGTAGGTTGCCGTTCCATAAGGCACGCCAACTTCAGTTAAGTCTGTGCGATGAATAGTGGACCTCGAACTGTCCTCAGTGTCGTCCAGTAACTTTGCCAGACCGAAATCCAAAATCTTCACCTGTCCCGAGGGAGTCACCATCACATTGCCTGACTTGATGTCGCGATGAATGATACCTCGCGCGTGCGCAGCGGCAAGCGCGTCAGTAACCTGGATGGCGATCAGGAGTGCGCTCTTTAAATCGAGCGGATGACCATTTACAAGTTGACGAACATTGCGCCCGGCGACGTATTGCATGGCGATGAAGTGATGACCTTCCGCTTCGTCGAGATCAAAGATGGTGCAAATGTTGGGATGATCGAGAGAGGAGGCCAGCCGCGCTTCGCGTTCAAAGCGTCTGAGGTTTGCTTCTCTGGCAGTAAATTCCGGTGGCAGGACTTTAACGACCACTGTGCGACCAAGCTTTCCATCCGTAGCTTTGTAAACTGTGCCTTGCCCGCCAACGCCGAGCTTTTCAAGAATCTTGTAGTTTTTTAGAGACTTGCCGATCATGATTCTTTGTAGCTGTTTCTTTGTAGCGCAAACTGTTAGTTTGCGTTGGCTTGCTCAGCAACAACTTCGGCAACGATCGCAAACTAACGGTTTGCGTTACAGGCGATCGCAAACTAACAGTTTCGTTAGTCAAACGTTGCCAACAATTCCTCGGCGGTTGCGGTTGCTGTTCCCACCTTGCCGACGACGATACCCGCCGCGTGATTAGCCAGGTTTGCAGCTTCCAGCATCGTTGCCCCCGCCGAGAGCGCGGCGGCCAGAGTGGCGATAACGGTGTCGCCCGCACCGGTGACATCGTAAACTTCTCGCGCGGCGGTTTCCACATACACCGGATTGCGACCGCCTTCCAATAACATTATCCCGCGATCGCCGCGCGTGATCAGAACGGCATCGCAATTCAGTTTTTCCCGAATCAGACGCGCCGCCTGATGCAGGCCATCGTCGGAGTCTGCTTCCAGATTGGTCATTCTCAGCGCCTCGTGATGATTCGGGGTTATCAAAGATGCGGGGCGGTAGTGGGGAAAGTTTCGAATCTTGGGATCGATAAGCACCGGCACGCGCGCATAAGCAGAGGGCAGAATTTCGTCAAGGATGTGCGGCGTGACCACGCCTTTATCATAATCAGAAACTACAAGTGCATCTGCCTCCTGAATCGCCTGTTTCAAAGTATCGATGATGCGGGCTTCAACCGGTCCGTTCACTGGCCGGCGCTGCTCGCGGTCGGCGCGCACAACGAGTTGGCTGTGGGCAATGATGCGCGTCTTTGTCGTCGAGGGACGATCTCTGTCAACCACCAGATAATCGTCTCGCTGTAGTGGACTGGCTTCCTTCAGGCTGGAACGCAAGCGTTCGCCGGCGGGATCATTTCCTACCACACCGATAACGCAGGCGTTAGCGCCCAGCCCTACCAGGTTGGCAAGCACATTCGCGGCGCCGCCGAGGTGTACCGACTCGCGACGAATGTCCACAACGGGCACCGGCGCTTCGGGAGAAATGCGCGTCACGTCGCCCCAGATAAACTCGTCGAGCATCACGTCGCCAAGCACGACGATTTTTCTATCATGCATCGATCGAATCAACTCCCCGGCGCGTTGTCGTGATAGTTGGGGCATCTGAAAAACTAGCGGTCAAGATTCAATTTGAGCATTTATCACACCAGGTATCTAAGGTATCTGACTGTCATCCAGGCAGCGGGGGCAAGCCCGTCTTTCCGACCTTAGAGCTTCTCCCAACGGCTGCGGTACTGAGCCTTGAAAGCCTTTCAATCAAGAATTGTAGCGCAAGCTGAAGAGCTCGAGGTCGGGAAGGTGGAGTCCCCGCTGCCGACTGGCACTAAAAGCCCGAACACTCAACTACTCGCCATCGCGGTTCAGGCTGAATGTATTGGTGCGCTTTCTCTCAACACGCGTTGAGTCGCGGCAATCACCCGTTCAACCGGAACCCGCTTAATGCATTCCGGCTCCTCAAACTTTTCGCAGAAGTAGCCATGGCATGGCTGGCATTCCATCTCCTCGTAAACGACTTCTGCGGCGGCCTTGGCCCAAGGTCGCCAGTGTGCAATGTTTGATGATCCGAAAATTACCACCGCAGGGGTTTCCACCGCGGCCGCAATGTGTGCGATACCACTATCATTGCCAACGAACAAGCGCGCGCGCGCGAGGAGCGCCGTTATCTCCGGCAAAGATAAGTCCGTGAGAGCCAAAACCGGCGCCGCAGAGTTCCTTTCGAGCTCAGCGACAATTTGTGTTTCATCCGGCGCCGTTATAGCGATGACCGCGAGACCCTCATGCGCAAGCTCATCCGCCACGCGGCCAAACTTATCCGCCGCCCATTGCTTGGTGCTAAACGCCGCCGCCGGATGAATCACCGCAAATGGATTATCCACTAACCCGGCTGCCTGCAGTCGTCGCGCAATAGTGTCAGCGGCTTCTTCAGTCACCGCAAGCTGAGTCGGCGGCCGATCGCTCACAGGCACGCCGGTCCATCCCAGTAACGCCAGTTGTTGTTCGGCCGAATGCGTCTTGTTCTGTCCCCAGAGCGATGACGATGAAGGCGACAGGTGGTTATGTAGTCGCGCGTACTGATACGTCCCATAACCGACGCGATGTTTTGCGCTCGAGGCGCGTGCCAGCAGCGTCGCCGTGGTGCCGCCATGCAAGTTGTAGACGACGTCGTAACGATCGGCGCGCAGTCGCCGGGCAAGTCGTGCGCGCGCGGAAGTGCTTTTTCGCTCGAGGGTGATGATGTTATCAACGTATGGAAATCCGTCAAGCACCGGAGCCACCCAGTCTTCCAACAAAATGTCCACTGACGCATCTGGCAGAAATCTTTTTAGCGCGAACAGCGAGGGAGTAGACAAGACTGTGTCACCGATCGAGCGAAGCCGCACGACGAGAATTCGTTTGACCGTTTGCCAGTCCCATTTAGCGGGAGCGAGCGGCTGTGGTGAGTCTTCGCCGCGCAAGCTATGCATCCGAAGCTGACGCATTTGCGGAGAGGATTCAACTATTTCCTTAAGACTATTCAAAGTGTAGTCAACTTTGTTCGGGCCGTTCGTCTACTGATTCGAGTTCTATTTTCGCCTCGTCAACCAACATCACCGGAATGTCATCGCGGATTGGGTAAACACGCCGGCATTCGACGCACTTCAAAGCGCTGCCATCGGGTTTTAACTCAACCTTCGCCTTGCAAGCGGGGCAGGCGAGTATCTCTAACAAATCCTGACTGATTGGCATCGGCGTGGACCTCACTCTGCGGTATACAGGCTCACATAGAGCCATGGAAAGAGTCGTTGGAAAGAGCAAAGCTTATCACAAGGACAGGAGCAGGAGGCAGACGGCAGAAGGCAGAAGGCAGGAGGCAGGAGGCAGGGGAGCAGAACGTTCACCTGCCACCTGCTCCTGCCGCCTGCCGTCTGGTCATCGTCATCCGCATCCCATGTTTTGGCCTTAGCGTCATTACGGGCTTAAGCGCTACTGGATGATTTGGCGCCAGTCGCATCTGCCATTGCTGCGACAGCGTTGCCAGCAGAAGAACTCCTTCCATCCAGGCAAAGCCTTCGCCGATGCAGCGGCGCGGTCCGCCGCCAAATGGGAAATAGGAAAACGGCGGTCGAGACTCGCGCGCTTCCGCAGTCCAACGATCGGGATTAAATCGCAGTGGCTCCAAAAAATAGCGCGAATCGCGGTGCATCACGTACTGGCTCATCAGCACCAGGGATTTTTTGGGTACTACATAGCCGGCGAGCTCGAATTTCTCCAGGGCGAGTCGGCCGAGCGCCCATGCAGGTGGATA